>NZ_JBVAPG010000155.1:0-18537 GCF_055413685.1 Bradyrhizobium sp. LeoA1Lang
GTTGACCACATGCCCACAGCAACTGCAGCAGACAGCGTCTCTGGCTGCGTGATAGAAAGGGATCAGGAGCGGTCAGTTTCCAACTAACAAACCGGTTCAAGCGGTCCCGCTCCGCGGGTCCATTTCATTCCCTCCTATTTGAGCATGCCCTGGCATCAAGGGAAAATGTCAGCTCTGCTTCCTGCGGCGCCTGATCAGCCAGTAGACGCCGTAGCCAATGGGTAGCCAATGGCAAGGATCGGAAGACCTGCACCAGCGATCGGCCCGGGGGCTCCGCTGACGTTTTTGTTCTGACCGGGCGCGTTCTCGCAATTTCCCCTGTCATTGCAGGCTTGCGCAGGCGGGGTGATTGTCGTCAGAGCGAGGGCCAAAATCGCGGCGGCTATGCCAAAACCGACCTTCATTGCCTTCTCCTCTATTGCCGATCGACATTTAATGTGAAATTAAATGATATATTAAAAAATTAATTACCGAACTTTCACGGTCATATCAGGTTACTTCCTTTCCAAAGAAGGAGGGCGGCTGGTATGCGCGCTTCAACACGCAGTGCCAAAGAGCTTTGCGAGCAACTCGCGTCAGATACCGATGTGCTGGCACAAAAGATGTCGGATTTGCTTTCGCTTCGAAAATTCGTTGCCGACGCTGAAATCGTCGCCGCTTCGCAAGGCAGCATACCGAGCGCGCCGCTAATGGACCTTGGCGGCCCTGCTGCTGGCGCAAGGAGCTGGCGTTTGCCGTATCGAACTGTTCAATAGATCGCGCAATGCAATCAAATTGTCCAACGTCATCACAATGCGAGCACGAACGACGTTTTCATGCTCAATCCGATCCGAATCGAATAGCGGACCCGCCTTTGGGCGAACGTTTGTAAATGTGAGTGTCATGAGCGGCCCAGGCCCCGACGCCAGATTGATTTTTCCTATGCAAAGCGCTTCTGGAATATTGCCTGGGTCTACCGTGAGCGGTTCGTCAGCCATGGATGGTCTCCCACGAAATTTTCCGGTGTTACGAGATTTATCACCCCGCTTGCGGAATCTTCGCCCATCCCAGAAGTACGCTCTAGCGACTGCTTCATTCCTCTAATGCGCGGTGAAGCACGTCGGTGGCCATGTCACCGGCCAGCCACATCAGCGAATTGATGAATTGATGCTAGTCAAGCAAACAGCTCGGCGCCTTCCGGCGTGATCTTCACCTAGGTGCCGCTCTCGTGCATCCAAAGCCAGCCGCGCTCGATCGCCAGTTCTCGTCCAGCGCCTCGGCCGGCGAGCCGTTGTCTTGGAAGATGAACGGGTAGTTGATTTTTTCGACGTAGATGCGCCCGTCCTGGACGGGCTCCACGGCGCGCGCCAGCTCCATGATGCGGCGGGCGGCCTTTTCCGTGTCGGCGTAGGGGCGGCTTTCGGCGTATTTCATGCGGCTAACTTATCTTCCTTGTCGGGGCCGCGCATGACGATCTTCAAGGCATCGTCGGACAGTGGCCGTTGCAGCGCCTTCGCTTCGTCCCAGGGCGCGCGCAGCCAAACGTCGCGCTCCTCGTCCGTCGTCAAGATGACCGGCATTGCCTTCGGATGGATCGGCGCGACGACAACGTTCGGCTCGGTGGTCAGGAAACCGTAGACAAGGTGAGGGCCGGGGACCGGCTTCGACTTGGTGCCGCGGTCGCCCTTGAACTCGGTCCAGATGCCGGCAAAGGCCGTGAGTGGTCTGTCTTCGTTCAGCGCGAACCAGACCACGTCCTTCTTATTCGTCGCGGCGTTCGGCTCCGGCGCGTATTCAGCGAAGCTGTTGAAGGGGACCAGGCAACGGTTCTCCGGCTTCAGCCAGCCGCGCCAGTGCGGCGAACTGGTGTTGCGGATATTCGTCACAGGCGGGCCACCGTTGCGCGGCGGTGGCGGCATGCCCCAGCGCATCAGCACCATTTCGCGGCCCTCCGCAGCGTTGCGCACCACTGGCGCCGGATAGTCAGGAAACACACCGGGCATCGGCGGCAGGTTGCCGACATAGCGGTTGACGACGCGGAACAGCGCACGGATCGCTTCCTGGTTGGTCGAGATCGAATAGAGATTGCACATCAGGGGTCCTTAGCGTTCGCCCGGCCACCACGTCGATGGCGGATCTTGCGCGGAAATCTTCGTGGGCCGCAGGGCGACGAGGTGGCTGCGCTTATAGGAACAGCCGCGCTGCTCCGAGCACAGCTTGCAGCGCATATAGCGCTCGAGCTCGTGGATCGGCGTCGACTTCGGCCGGCGCACGATGTCGAGCGCGACCGTCTAGTCTAGTGCGTTTCGCAGCCGAGGCACTTCACCTCAAGATAGGTGTAGCCGGCATTGAGCGCGTCGCCGAGCGCGGGCGAGGGCTGCGCCGGTCCCTGAACGCTAGCATGCGCTTGTTCCAGGCTTGGCAGGCGAGCCGATCGGCGGCCTTCCGAGCTTCAGCCGCCTGCTCGGCAGCGGCGCGTACGGACGCGCCAAAGATACTCTCGCGTGACTTGGTGCCCATGACCTGAAAATGCGTCGTGTGGGACACCGCGGCAAGCCGCTAGGGCTTGCGGTGCGTCGCTCGGAAACGACTAAGGACCGGTGCCGCCGCTCTTGCGCATTGTGCCGGCGCCGGCTCCCGGAAAGCGGCTGACAAATGAAGCCGGCGGCAGTCATTGAGCCCACACTAGGCCGGTGAACAGCTGCAGAACAAAAGCCCGATTAGACTGTCCAACAAACTGTCCAACACACTTTCTGGGTATCTTCTAAGCGATTGATCTAGCGGCGCTATTTTTTGCGTCGGAGCGCTATGGCGCTCCCTAGCGGAATCGAACCGCTCTCTCCACCGTGAAAGGGTGGCGTCCTGACCGATAGACGAAGGGAGCAAAACAATCGGCAGATCAATGCGTTAGCCGCGGGATATGCCAGATCGGCCGCCGACGGTTACTGGCGGCGACGGAGCGAACGTATAGTGGTGATTGGGTGGGGGGGCAAGCCGCAGGATGGCGCTTTTTGCAGCCATCCCCCGACGGCTTCGCGCGGGGCCCGATACCCGAAAAACCGCGGGGGTCTCGCAACGCTTTGTAAAGCCTGATGCCGTAGGCGTCCCGCATGGCGTTCAGCAGCAAGAAGCGCGACGCGCGCAAATCGATGCATCAGCCCGGCTGGATCACGCTGGAGGGCGGATTCGCCGCGCGGCCCTGCGTGGTGCAGGACATGTCGTCCACCGGCGCCAAAATCACGATCGACGATCCCAACACGCTGCCTGGAAAATTGCGTCTGGCGTTGTCGCGCGACACGCGCACTGGACGGCCTTGCGAGGTGGTGTGGCGTCGCGGCAGGACCCTGGGCGTCAAGTTCGTGAGCTAGCTAGCAGTTCCCGCCTTCGCGCGATAGAAGGCCGGATGCGAAAGACGCTGGTCCTCATCCTCGCGCTGCTGCCGGCAATCGCGCTCGCGGAGCAGCCTCATCGAACCAAATCCGGCAAAGCAACGGCTTCAGCAAAGTCGCTCCCGCTGAAGAGAGTCGCGCGGCCCAATGCGTGCGCAGAGTACGGTGCGGGCTTCGTCAAGATCGAAGGCTCCGACACCTGCATCAAGATCGGCGGCGGCATCGACGTTGGCGGCGGCGTCTCGATCGGCGGCCGCTAGATTCTTATTTTGACGCGTTTTCTTCACGCGAACCGGTGCCCACTTCGCTCGAAAACGCTCTATAGCTTCACGACATCGGCGGCGCCAGGAATTGGACGAAGCCCGGGCGCGTGGAAATCTCGGCAAACCAGCGCTCGAGATTCGACAGCCTCGGCTTGGTGATGCCCTCGACGCCGAACCAGCGCCGCGCAAAGGCGCCGATCGCGATGTCGGCGATGGTGAACCCGTCGCCTTCGATGAAGCGCCGACTCGCCAACTGCGCATCGGCGATCCGCCACACCTCAGCTTCGGCATCGGCATCCTTCTGGATCGCGGCCATGTCGCGCTTCTCCGGCGGCGTGCGCACCAGCGCCCAGAACACCGGACGGTCGACCGGCTGCAGCGTCGACAGCGTCCAGTCCAGCCAGCGGTCGACGCCGGCGCGCTGGCGTGGCGCGGCCGGATAGATCGGTGAGCCCTCACCATAGGCGAGGCAGAGATAGCGCATGATCGAATTGGATTCCCACAGCGTGTAGCTGCCGTCGACCAGCGTCGGCACGCGGCCGTTGGGGTTCATTGCGAGATAGTCGGGCTGGTCGTTCCTGCCGAACTGCATGCCGGCATCGATGCGGTGATAGGGCAGCTCGAGCTCGCTGAGGCACCACAGCACTTTCTTCACGTTGACCGAGTTGGCCCGGCCCCAAACCGTGAGTTGATATTTTTCCGCCACGCGTCTCTCTCCCATCCCTTGCTGCTTGCGTTGACGGCGGAATAGCAGAAACCGCGATCCCGATCATCCCGCTTCAAACAAAAATCAGGCCCGCTGAGCGGCACCTGATTTTGTTGTCACGGGCTGCGTAGGTTGCGCGTGATCAGAGCGTTTTCGAGCGAAGTGGATACCGGTTCGCGTAAAGAAAACGCGTCAAGCTCTAATGTCCGAAGAACAGCCACAACAGGATGATCACCGGGATTGGCACGCCAAGCAGCCACAGCAAGAGTCCTCTTGCCATCGTTTCCTCCTCCATTTCGTATCGGTGAGGAAACGCGCGATCCATCGGCTCGTTCCGTTATGGATCGCGGCGCTCATGCTGTGCGCGCTGTGCGAGGCCTACCAGTGGCCGGTGTTCGGCATCGACAGCCACGGCTCGGCCGGCGGCTTCGGATCGCCCTTCTGCAACAGCTCGATCGAGTGCAGATCCGGCGAGCGCACGAACGCCATGTTGCCGTCGCGCGGCGGGCGGTTGATGGTGATGCCGAGCTTCATCAGCCGATCGCAGGTCGCGTAGATGTCGTCGACCTCATAGGCGAGATGGCCGAAATGGCGATCCTCGCCGTATTTCTCTTCATCCCAGTTGTAGGTGAGCTCGACCAGCGGCGCGCCGCGCGTGCTCGGCAGCTTCTTCAACTGGTCGACATCCTCGGGCGCGCACAGGAACACCAGCGTGAAGCGACCCCTCTCGTTGTCGATCCGGCGCACTTCCTTCAGCCCCAGCGCGTCCTGGTAGAATTTCATCGCAGTGTCGAGATTGCGCACGCGCAGCATGGTGTGGAGATAACGCATTTTCTTGTCCCTCTCAGACTTGTGAGAATTACTGCCCGTTCCGGCACGACGGGGCAGAAAATAGCAGCAAATTGTATGAGGGGGCAGCCCTCTCACGACCTCGGCCGACGTCATCAAAACCTCGCAACGACACATGGTCGTGAGTCTCAGGCTTGTGAATGGCAGGCAACAGCGCTCCGACTATGTTGCCGCGCGGGAGGACGCGATGCCATACAGTCCTGAACTCATCGAGACCATGCGGGCCGCGTTGGAGGCGGTCATGTCGAAAATTCCCGCCGATCAATCCGTGTTCGGCGTCAAGGCGGCGGTGGCCGAACGTATTCTGAAGGCGGCAGCCCACGGCCAAACGTCCTTCGATGGCCTCGTCGCGTCAGCGTCTGACCAAGTGCAGACGATCGTTGCCACGCTGTCGTGAGCGGCGCCGGTGAATTACCTCCGCGCAAACGCATCGCGTTTGTCGCGTGGCTGGTCAGAAAAAGAAAACCCCGCGCGTGGGGGCACGGGGCTTTCGGGCTGACGGTCTGGGGATTCAGGGCGCGAGCCGCCAGCTTCAGTCGTTAACTTAAGGTTGAATTTTCAAAAAGCAACAGCGCCGCCTAGAGGAGTATGTTCTCCAGGCGACGCTGCCGCGAAATACTGGGCCCTGAAATCCCCAGTTCCACTATGTCTGTCGGCGTGCAAATAGGTTCAAAAGAAAACCCCGCGACGGGGGCATCGCGGGGCTTCTTAGCCGGTAGGCGGCAGGGGGAGTGTTCCTACCGGCACTTCCTGATGCTCATTCAATTCGTGACGATCAAAAGCGTTCCCGCGAAGCGCTGTCACGGGTGGTCAAGGCCGCGCGCGGCATGCCGCAATGGCCTGATGTTCTGATCTCACCTTTTTACACAAGCGTTTGAGCCTGCATCGCATTCCTATGCCGCCGAACGCACGTCGGGATCGAGGCGACGCATTCAGCGAGGAGCAGATCCATGAAAAGCATCATTCTGGCCACGGCGGTCGTGGCACTGGCCGCAGCTTCCGGACAGGCGTTCGCGCGTTCAGGCGCCTCAATCCCGCGGCAGGAAACGGCGGTCGATCAGCGGGCGTACGATGCGTTCAACGCGTTCGATCAGCAGGTGGCACCGCAAATGAGCGATGCCGACGCCCACCGCTATCATGGCGGGCCGAAATCCAACGACTGAGCGCGAGCGCGCCATTCGGCATTCACGCCAGGAGAACGCGGCGGCGCTCGGTGTCACGCCTTGCGGTCCAGCAGCGCCTCGCGTTCGGCCTGGGCCTGGGCGTCGATGACGTTCTGCACGTCGGCATTGATCTGGTGCGGCGGCGCTTTGGCAGTCTCGTCGATGACGAGTTGAACCTTCGCCTGCGTCACCGCGGCAGGGACGGGGTAGATGACCATGACGGCAGCCTCCTGCCCAAAATTCTCATGTCCGCGTTTACGCTTTCTAAAGAGGTGCGGTTAATGCGGATGAATTCGGTTGTCCGAACGTCCGGGAACTCCGATCGCGAGCAGGGTGGGGCGGATGTGGATCGCTGCGCAGCAAGATCACGAAATCGCTTGGTAAAGGCCGATCCGGCGGCCTGTGGATTTGCTGCGGATAACCTGGGGACGGAAGGTATCCAGATGGTGCCTGCGCGGCGCCGTCTCCTAACGATCCCTTTCGACGCAGCCGATAACGCTATTCAGTTAGGTTAAGGGCAGGATCGCGTTGCGATTACCGGAGGTTGCGCATAGGGATCAGTTGCGGAACCCGAGCCATGATGATCCCTTCGTTTCACAATGCAGACAGGCGAACTCACCGGCGCGTGATGGTGGTGGGGCTATTGTTTTGTCTTGCCTTCGTCGCCATCAGCTTTTCGCTGCGGCCGCAGGTGGACAATGGACGCATGCTGGTGAAGGCCGACCGCCTGGTGCGCACCGCGGGCGAACCGCACAAGGCGAATTAGAGCGTTTTCGAGCGAAGCATGCCCTCGGACTTGATCCGAGGGTAGGCACCGGTTCGCGCGACGAAACGCGTTAAAACAAGAATCCTAGCGCGGATCCTGTCCCGGCATTTTCTCGCTGGAGGAGCGATGATACATCGCGATGGCGATGAACCCGCCATAGCCGATGATGTTGATCAGAATTTCCAGCCAGACCGGCATGGCCATACCCCTTCTGCACCACAATACGCGCGGAGGTCGTGGTTTGTTCCTGCGCCCAATCCATGGGTGGCCCGGCCGGGTTGCATAGCTCGAAGGGAGAGGGGCCCCGTCCAAGCGCTGCAAAGGCGGCCCTTTGCGGCAACATGCCTGCGGGTTCCCGATGCAACCAATCGGGAATTTCTGCGTTGGAGCCGCGGATGAATCCGTGAGGAGGCGAGGATGAAAAAGACACTCGCAGTTTTGGCTATGGTCGCCACGGTCGGCGCGACCGCGATGAGCACGCCGGCGGAGGCGTACTGGCGCGGCGGCGGTTGGGGCTGGCGGGGCGCGGGTCCGGGCCTGGCATTCGGGTTGGCCGCAGGCGCGCTGATTGCGGGCGCAGCTGCAGCGTCCAGTCCCTACTACTACGGTCCGGGCTACGGCTACGGCGGCTATTACGGCGGCTACCCGGGCTACGCTTACGGCCCGGGCTACTACGGCGGCTACCCGGCCTATTATGGCGGCTACGGGTATCGACGCTACTACGGCGGTGATCCTTACGCCTACGGGGGCGGCCCCTATTATCGGCGCGCCTACTGGGGCTCTTATTGGTAACAGAAAGCCCGGGGCGACGCGCCCCGGGCTTTTTGACTCGGCCGATGGTGCGAGTACCTAATCGGTCTCAACTGGCTCCCGCTGGTAGCCGTGCCAAGCGCTGCCGAGCGTGTTGGCGTAATACTCCTGACGCTCGCGTTCGAACTTTTGCTGGGTCGCCTTGAAGTTGGCGATGCGAGCGGCGATCTCTTCGCGTTCACGTGCGAGCCGCTCTTCCTTCTCGGTCATGGCGTCTTCGGTCATGGCTTCGATCATGGCCCATCCCTGTAATCGTAATGTCATCCGGCCGAATTCGCCTCCCCAATGGGGCGCCAATGGGGAGGAGCCGGTGCAGGATTGTGGTGAGATGATGGGCAGCGGAGGCGGTGGATAAGGCGCGTACGCTGCTTGTCGCTTCTCCGCGGCCCCGCTAGCCAAAAAGGGAAACTGGGGAGGCCAATTCATGGCAAAGATCGATCTGGATTCACTGAGCATCGAAGAACTCGCAAGCTTGCGCGAGCACGCGACCGACAAGCTGTTCGAGAAGGTCGCGGCGCGCCGCGCGCAACTCGAAGCGGAATTGGAGAAGCTTGCGCAATACGGCAAGCCGGTGAAGAAGCCCGATGCCGCGCCGGTCGCGAAGGCGAAGAAGAGCGACGAGGTGAAGGAGCCGAACGAGGCGAAGGAGCCGGTCGCCAAAGCGGCGTGACAAACACGGCGGCGTGAGAGCCGCATGACAGGTGCGATCCCTCGCTCCAGTTGGCCGTGCTATAGTGCGCGCGGTCAACTCGGGTTTCTCACGTGATTGCAAAAGATCTGCGGAGTGGCGTCGAGGCCCTCGGCAATTTCATCGCCGAGGCCTCCACCATCGTTCCCTTCACCGGTGCCGGCATTTCAACCGAGAGCGGGATTCCCGACTTCCGCTCGCCCGGCGGGCTGTGGACGCGCAACCGGCCAATTCCCTTCGACGAATTCGTTGCAAGTGCCGACGCGCGCGATGAAGCGTGGCGTCGGCGCTTTGCGATGGAGCCGACCTTTGCGGCGGCGAAGCCCGGGCGCGGGCATCGCGCGCTCGCCTCGCTCTATCGCGCGGGGAAGATTCCGTCGATCGTCACCCAGAACATCGACAATCTGCATCAGATGAGCGGCTTCAAATCGGATCATGTGGTCGAGTTGCATGGCAACACAACCTATGCGCGCTGCATCGGTTGCGGCAGGGCGTACGAATTGATGTGGGTCAAGCAGCGCTTTGACGAGAACGGCAGTGCGCCCGATTGCACCGACTGCGGCGATCCCATCAAGACCGCAACCATCTCGTTCGGCCAGGCGATGCCGGAGGATGCGATGCGACGGGCGACGGAACTTGCGCAGCACTGCGATCTGTTTCTTGCGATCGGATCTTCGCTGGTGGTGTGGCCCGCGGCGGGATTTCCGATGATGGCCAAGAACTGCGGTGCCAAGCTTGTGATCATCAACAACGAGCCGACCGAGCAGGACGATATTGCGGATCTCGTGATCCGCCACGACATCGGCGAGACCCTTGGGCCGTTTGTAGGCAATTGATGCTCAATTGATTCGCGATTGTGCAAGCCTGTTCATAGTTCCCGCTGGATTCGTTTTTTGTCTATGCGACGCAAGCGGGAGTGTTATCTTTTGATTCGAGATTCGCGTGCGTTGTTCATGAGCGGTCGTGCAACAACGCACCGGTAGGTACCGTCGCAGAGAGACGGGTTGCAGATGATGTGCGGGGTCCGGGGTCATGGGGTCGGACGGATTTGAGTCCAAGAAGCTCGGCGCTCCACCATCGGGTGGCGCCGGGCAGGGTAGGCTTGCGCCGGGTGAATACTCGGAGAGAGCACCGCGCGATCCAGCCGCGGATGCATTCTCCGGCCTGGGCGATGCCGCCGCCAACCTCGTCGAGATTTCCGGCGTCATCAAATGGTTCGATGCCTCGAAAGGCTACGGCTTCGTCGTCCCCGACAATGGCTCGCCAGACGTGCTTCTGCACGTCACCGTGCTCAGGCGCGACGGCTACCAGACGGCCTACGAGGGCGCTCGCGTAGTGGTTGAATGCGTGCAGCGCGCGAAGGGCTATCAGGCGTTCCGCATCCTCTCGATGGATGAAACGACGGCGATCCATCCGGCGCAGATGCTGCCGCCCAGGACCCATGTCACGGTCACCCCGACCAGCGGGTTGGAGCGGGCGCAGGTCAAGTGGTTCAACCGGCTGCGCGGCTTCGGCTTCCTGACCTGCGGTGAAGGGACGCCCGACATCTTCGTCCACATGGAAACGCTGCGCCGCTTCGGCATGACCGAACTGCGCCCCGGCCAATATGTGCTGGTGCGGTTCGGGCCCGGCTCCAAGGGCATGATGGCCGCGGAGATCCACCCGGAGACCGGCCCGTCGGCGCTGTCGTCGCACTGATTTTCATTTTTCCCGATCATGCTCTGACGGAAACGTGAGCCGGGTGGCGCGCGGTAGGTCTTTGCCCTCTGGTCATTGCCGCCGTCGCCGGGTTAGGTTCCCCGCGGTTTGATCTTGCCGTGAGTGCTGTTGCCATGATTTTCGATCGTGTCGCCGGGCGTCGCCTGCTCGTTGGCCTGTTTGCGTCGTTCGTCCTCCTGCTCGGAGTGATCGCGAGCCCGGCCGCAAGGGCTGCGACGGTCCAGCCGCTCGAGATCGTCACCAAGAACGGCGTGCACGTCTTCTCCGTGGAGCTCGCGACGACCGAGGAGGAGAAGACGACGGGGCTGATGTACCGGAAGGAGCTGCCCGACGGCAAAGGCATGCTGTTCGACTTCTCGCCGGAGCAGCAGGTGTCGATGTGGATGAAGAACACCTATGTGTCGCTGGACATGATCTTCATCCGCGCCGACGGCCGCATCCTGCGGATCGCGGAGAATACCGAGCCGTTGTCGACCAAGATCATCTCCTCCGGCGGGCTTGCCAAGGGCGTCCTGGAGGTGGTCGCGGGCACGGCGCAGAAATACGGCATCCAGCCAGGCGACCGGGTGGCCCACCCGCTGTTCAACGGCAAATAGAGCATGATCCGGAAAAGTGGGCACCGGTTTTCCGAAAAGATCATGCTCCACTAAGGAGCGGATGATGATCCGGCCAGCCTGATCGGATCATCATCCGGCGCCCCCGCGAGCGCCTTGCTGGCGCCCGTTTAACCGTGTATCGACATCGCCGGCGGATTGCTCGGGGTATAGCGCAGCCTGGTAGCGCGGCAGTTTTGGGTACTGCAGGTCGTTGGTTCGAATCCAGCTGCCCCGACCAAAAGATTAGTGAAATCAGGTATTTGAGAGGCCTGTCGCGTCCCGGTCGCTGACGTGCTGTCGGCTGTCGGGGGTATATCGGTCACCGCTGAGAAGCTTATGCTTCGGGGGCATTTGCTGCCCCATCTCCCATCCGTGCCTGCGCCCACGCGGAATGCCCTCGACGATTGCCTTGGCGACAATCTCGGCGTCAGCAGGAGAGAGAGAGCTGGTCGAGGGACTTCCATGACACGCGATCTGGCGAGCGCGCTCCATGTCTTCGTACAGGGCTATGGGAGGAGGCGGTTGCCTCCTGGATGCGCTGCATAGTCGCAAGCGTCTGTACGTCGGACGAACGTCCGATGCGCCACTGCCCAACCTATGAAACAACTTCGTTCGTTCTGTAGTGCGTACGGAATCGGTGACGATCCACGCGGAGGAGGCGGCTTACTCTTACGACGTCGAATACGAACGACTGCTGCGTCAATAGGTAGGAAGCAAAAAATGCGCTCGGATATCAGCATTGCTATTGTTGGATTTATCCTGACGTTGTCGGTCTCAGTAAACGCACATGCATCGTGCACAGGGCCGAGGACTATGAAGGGAACCTGGAAGGGGAACGACACAGGTACCTACTTTGTCGCGCAACGCGGAAATACAGTTTGGTGGTTTGGACAGAGTAAAGAGCGGAATTTTGCCAACGTTTTTCGAGGCACGCTACGTGGCGACATAATTGACGGCGAATTTTCAGATGTTGCCGGTGGATTCAATTTTGCCGGTCCGCTACGTCTCCAAATTGTGAGAGGCTTCGGTAACTCAATAGCTTCATTCAAGAAAGTGAGCGGCGGATTTGGGGCGAGCCATTGGTCTTTCCCGTGTGATGATCAAAGCCAGATCCCTGCACGAGACTAGCGAAACTCTGAAATTGCTATGGGGTGGGGCCACCCCGATTGCACTCTACCGCTCGGGATAGGGCGTGCCATCCTTGTGCACGAACCGGCCGTCGGCGTTGGAGCTCATCATGTCGACGTCCGAGCAGATGGTGACGTCGGCTGGTGAGCGCGAGCCGACTTCGAGATAAACCGCCATCGCGTCGGATTTGTTGACGAGGTGATGGCGGTTGCCGGAGCCTTTCGGAAACGCCGCGCAATCGCCTGCGCGCAGCACCGTCTCGCCGCCATCTTCAATCAGCGTCAGTTCGCCTTCGAGCACATAGACGAATTCGTCTTGGGCCGAATGCCAGTGGCGCTGGCTCGACCAGTTGCCCGGCGGCAGGTGCATGAGATTGACCCCGAAGTCGGTGAGGCCGCCGGCGTTGCCCAACCGCTGCCGCACGCGTTCGGCACAGGGGGCGTCGAATGGCGGCGGGTAGCCGGAGCCCTTGCGTTTCGGCACGGCGGCGAAATCGATCCTGGGCATGAGGTCCTTTCAATGACACCCGGGGCCACGCTCCTTGCTCAACGCTGACACATCAACCGCGCGAGATGTCCTGATCGGTAGATCAGGAAAAGATCACTGGTGTAGTGGAAATACTCACCCGTGAAGTCCTTGGTTCTGAATCTGAGTTGAATCCTGTTGTTGCTGACGACCGAAGCGCGCTGCGGGCCATTCCCGGTATCGATCGAAACCGGCGGACCGAGGGCAAGCGTCACGGTTTTTGCCGAGGGCGCGGATCCAGTTGGATCGAACAGGGAGCCGCTGCAGGTGAGGGAGGCAGGCTGGGCGGCCGCAGAAGCAATCATTGAGGCGAGGGCTGACAGAATTATCAAGGACGTTCTGAACATTCATGGCTCCAAAGAAAAGAATTTAGGAATCGCGGCGGGGCTTGCAGGATGGGAGCATAGTAGGCGGCGCCTGGGTTTGCCAGCAACGGTTGTGGTTGCCAAATCGCACGTCAAATCATCGGTCCCGATGATATCGCCACCGTCAGGCTGCTGGAATTTTTCGGATGGGCGCTTGCCCGCATGCTGGTGGCGGCGAAGCTCCGAGGGGTGCAGCGCACTCCCTTCAGGCGAGCGCGCAGGTACCTTAGTCGTTCGATGTGAGGAACGGCAGAATTGGCACGTCGATGCCGATGGCCAATTCGAGCACTGCACCGATCGCAGCGATTGCCGCGCACAATTCGAGCAGGACGAATGCGAACAGCGCGCTGAGCCCGATGATTGCGTTCTTGCGGCCGTTCCACATGATGTCACCTGCGATCCTGGCTTTTGGAAAGAAAGCTCGATTTAGCCCGGTTGGGTCATAGGCCCGGGATCTGGCACGGTGAGCTCGCTTTACCATCGCGGCCACCGTGCTCAAGACAAGCCTGATCTTAACCTAACCGATCAACCTTAACGTCCGTGCGGCGGGCGAAGCCGGAGCCGGCCGGCTGGTTCAGGACGATCGCAGCGTTCCGCGGCGCTTCAGCATCCGCGGCAGATCGATCCGATCATCTTCTCGACCTTGGCCTCTTCGGGATCGAGCGAGGGATCGGTGCCAAGCAGCGGACCCTTCTGGGGACCGTTGGCAATGCCTGAGGACGAAAGCGCGGTTCCGAGCGAGTTGGTGCCTGGTGTGGCGGGGTTGGTTCCAAAAGCGCCGCCGGTCACCGGCAGGCCGCCGCTCGTGGGTAGGCCGCTGCTCATGGGCATGCCTCCGTGCATTCCCATGGCTCCCATACCGTGCCCCATGCCGCCTCCGCCGCCGCGTGCGAATGCTGCGGTGGTCGAAAAGCCGACGGCGAGGGCGAGGCAGAGGAGGGATAGTTTCTTCATGGCGAGACTCCTGTCTTCGCGAGACGGCTGGGCCAGACGTTCGGCCGGCGCCAGCACAAACAGGATGTAGGCATTGCGGTCTCGCGCAATGCGGTCCCGCCCATCAAATCCTTTGGCGCAAAGCTTGCTGCCGGATCGCGGCTGCGCGAGTGACGGCGATCCCGTTCATTATTCTCAACGATTTGTAATCAAGGCCTGGCTGTGGGCGGCGATGGCCGCTTCCTCATCGGTGGGGACCACCAGGGTTGCGACACGCGCTGTCTTTGCGCCGATCCAGAGTTCATTGGCGCTGTTGGCGCGATCATCGATCTCCACGCCGAGCCAGCCAAGGCCGGTGCAGATCTGCTTCCGCACCTCGGGGCTGTTCTCGCCGATCCCGGCAGTGAAGACGATAGCGTCCAGGCCGCCCAGGCTGTGGACCATCGCGGCGATCGCCGCGCCGGCGCGGAAAGCGAACAGTTCGAGTGCCTCGGCGGCACGGGGATCGTTGCTGTTGGTGAGCACGCGCACGTCGGCGCTGATCCCGGACACGCCGAGCAATCCGGATTCGTAATACAGCACGTGCTCGATCTCGTCGGCCGAAAGCCCGCGCTGCTGTTGCAGGTAGAGCGGCAGGCCGGGATCGATCGCGCCGCAGCGCGTGCCCATCATCAGCCCGTCCAGCGTGGTGAAGCTCATCGTGGTGTCGATGCTGCGCCCGTTGCGCATCGCGCACAGGCTGGCGCCGCTGCCGAGATGGGCCGTCACGATCCGTCCCAAAGCCAGATCCGGCGCGATCTCGCGCAAGCGGCGGGCGATGAACTCGTAGGACAGCCCGTGAAAGCCGTAGCGGCGCACGCCCTCCTGTTCGAAATGCCGCGGCAGCGCAAAGCGGCTCATGGGCGGCGCGATGCTATGGTGGAAGGCGGTATCGAAGCAGGCGACCTGCGGCAGGTCCGGCCGCAGCTTCTGCATCGCCTCGATCGGCGCGAGGCTGGCTGGCTGATGCAATGGCGCGAGCGGCGTGAGCTCGCGCAGCACCTGGAGAATGGCCGGCGTCACCTTAACCGGTTCGAAGAACTTCAGGCCGCCATGGACGACACGGTGGCCGACCGCGACGAGAGTTCCACCGGTGAGGAATTCGTCGATCCAGTGCAACAGATCCGAGAAGAAGCTCTCGTCGTCCGCTTCCGCCGCGGCGTGCCGCTCGAACAGCACGTTGCCCTGCAGGTCCTTCACGATCATCTGCGGCTGATGCTGATGATGGTCGAGCATGCCCTTGCACAGCAGCGCGGGATCGCCTGAGCCGCCGCTCGCAAACAGCGCCAGCTTGATCGAGGACGATCCTGCGTTGAGGACGAGGAGGGCGTTCGGCATCTTCTTCAGCCTCAACGCTTGTGATTGGGCATTAATCGCCGGCGTTTGCCGCCGTGCCGTATGGCCAGGACCAGTCGCGGATATCGGGCATGTCCTCGCCGTGCGCGCGGACATATTTGCCGTGCTCGATCAGGCGGTCGAGGCAATGCTGCTTGACGGCGGCCGCTGACGCCGCAAGTCCCGGGACGCGGTTGATGACCTCGATCGCCAGATGGAAGCGGTCGAGCTCGTTGAGCACGACCATGTCGAACGGCGTCGTCGTCGTTCCCTCTTCCTTGAAGCCGCGCACATGAATGCCGGCGTGGTTGGTGCGCGCATAGGTGAGGCGGTGGATCAGATAGGGATAGCCGTGATAGGCGAAGATCACCGGCTTGTCGCGGGTGAACAAGGTGTCGAACTCGCGGTCGGTCAGTCCATGCGGATGCTGTTCGCGCGGTTGCAGGGCCATGAGGTCGACGACGTTGACGACTCTGATCTTGAGCTTGGGGATCTGCTTCCGGAGAATGTCGACGGCGGCGAGCGTCTCCAGCGTCGGCACGTCGCCGGCGCAGGCCATCACCACGTCGACGTCGCTGCCGGGTGTTTCCGTTCCGGCCCATGACCACGCGCCGATCCCGGCCTCGCAATGAACTGCGGCCTCCTTGATTGTCAGCCATTGCGGCGCGGGCTGCTTGCCGGCCACGATGACGTTGATGCGGTCGTAGGTGCGCAGGCAGTGGTCGGTGATCCAGAGCAGCGAGTTGGCATCCGGCGGGAAATAGACGCGGACGACGTCCGCCTTCTTGTTGGCAACGAGATCGACGAAGCCCGGATCCTGGTGGCTGAAGCCGTTGTGATCCTGCCGCCAGACGTGAGAGGTGAGCAGGTAGTTCAGCGAGGCGATCGGGCGCCGCCAGGGCAGGCCGCGGGAGACCTTCAGCCATTTGGCGTGCTGGTTGAACATGGAGTCGACGATGTGGATGAATGCCTCGTAACAGGAGAACAATCCATGTCGCCCAGTGAGCAGATAACCCTCGAGCCATCCCTGGCAGAGATGCTCGCTCAGGACCTCCATCACCCGGCCGTCCCGGGACAAATGGACGTCGTACGGCTCGATCTCTTCCATCCAGACGCGATCGGTCACTTCGAACACGGCATCGAGCCGGTTTGAGGCGGTCTCGTCAGGGCCCATGATGCGGAAGTTGCGGGTGCTCTCGTTGCGCCTCATGACGTCACGCAGGAATTTGCCCATCGTGCGCGTCGCTTCATTCATCACGCCGCCGGGCGTGGCGACCTCGATGGCGAAGTCGCGATAGTCGGGCAGCTCCAGCTCACGCTTCAACAGCCCGCCATTGGCATGCGGATTGGCGCCCATCCGACGCGCGCCTGCCGGCGCCAGTTTTTGCAGCTCCGGAACGAGCCTGCCTTGCTCGTCGAACAGCGTTTCCGGCTGGTAGCCGCGCAGCCATTGCTCCAGTATCGCGAGATGGCTTGGATTGCTGCGGACTTCGGCAACCGGCACCTGGTGCGCGCGCCAAAATCCTTCCACCTTGAGGCCGTCGACTTCCTTGGGGCCGGTCCAGCCCTTTGGACTGCGCAACACGATCATCGGCCATCGCGGTCGCTCCGGCGATGGCGATGCGCCTCGCGCGGCCTGCTGGATGGCGCGAATACGATCCGTTGCCGCATCCAGGGTGGCTGCCATCTGCCGGTGCATCGTCGTGGGATCGTCGCCCTCGACGAACATCGGCTCATGGCCAAAGCCCAGGAACAGGTGGCGGATTTCCTCGTCGCTCATCCGTCCAAGCACGGTCGGATTGGCGATCTTGTAGCCGTTCAGATGCAGGATCGGGAGCACCGCGCCGTCGCGCGCGGGGTTGAGAAACTTGTTCGAATGCCAGGAGGCGGCGAGCGGGCCGGTCTCGGCTTCGCCGTCGCCGACGACGCAGGCAACGAGGAGATCGGGATTGTCGAACGCCGCGCCATAGGCATGGGCGAGCGCATAGCCGAGTTCGCCGCCTTCATGGATCGAGCCCGGTGTCTCCGGTGCGGCATGGCTTGGGATGCCGCCGGGAAAGGAGAACTGCCGAAACAGCTTGCGCAGCCCGTCGGCGTCCCGCGTGATATCTGGATAGATCTCGGTGTAGATGCCTTCGAGATAGGTATTGGCCACCATGCCGGGCCCGCCATGACCGGGGCCGCAGATATAGATGACGTTGAGGTCGTGGTGTTTGATCACACGATTGAGATGGGCATAGACGAAATTCAAACCGGGCGTCGTGCCCCAATGGCCGAGCAGGCGCGGCTTGATATGTTCCTTGTGAAGCGGCTCGCGGAGCAGGGGATTGTCGAGCAGATAGATCTGGCCGACCGAGAGGTAGTTGGCGGCGCGCCAGTACCGATCAAGCAGATCGAGTTCGGCGCTATCGAGAACGGCGGACGTGCTGCTTACATCTTGCATTGAACGCCTCGTTGTTTCTTGGCGACGTTGCCAATCGTGACGGCTTTGCCGGACGCGCCACTGTCCATTCCCGAGCGGTGCGGGTGTTGACCCAGGTCAACCGCATCCAAGCCATCCTCGATCCCGGCGCCATTCGAGCATACGCTTGCTGCGCCATCTGTCCGATGACAACAGGCGCGGATCAGCGCCGTTCCGGCGCAGGAAATGTGAGATTATAGCGGCGGCGTTTGACGAAACTGCGATGCCGCGCTTTTGACCAGGGGGCGTGCGGCCAAACGGTACGGTGCGGCCGGCGCTACCGGCTGGAGACCAGTTTCAGCGGAGGCTGGAGGGTCGCCTCGAGTTCCACCCGCAGGCGCTGGACTCGGGGATCGCTCGATCGCTCGGCGCACACGGTGTATTGATGGACGGACTGCGCCAGCGCCCGCCGCTCCGGAGCTGTCTTCGACACTGCAGCGAGCTTGAGCACGATGGCGCCCAGGTTCACCAGCATTTCGTCCAGCGTCTGGTCGATCTTGTCGAACTCGTTCTTCATCCGCAGTCCTGTGCACGTCAATGAAGGCTGGTCGATGACGTTCCTGTGGCGGCTGCGGTAAAGCTAACCATTGGTAAATGCCGTAGGGTGGGCAAAGCGAAGCGTGCCCACCATCACGAGCGGAGTGTTGATGGTGGGCACGCTTCCGCCGGTGTTTGATTGAATGACGGTGCAAGAAGTCGCTTTGCCCACCCTCATATGGGGCTTCGTGAGTCAAGGCTCTCAACGAACAGGGTTGGGTTGGGTTTTTGCGGTGAGAGGGCGGCGCGCGGAGCCATGCGTAGCGCAGCGCGACGACCGGGCCCC
>NZ_JBVAPG010000156.1:0-18430 GCF_055413685.1 Bradyrhizobium sp. LeoA1Lang
CGCCAGGACCACACGACTTCGCCGTCCGCTGATGTCGCGTTCGTCTTTCGCAACACCAACGTCCACCGCATCTCACCGCAACGTTCGTGACGATCGCGAGCCGCCCCTCATTCGCGTGAGACGCGCGAAGTTAAATCACTGATTTGCCCGACGGAGGAAGCGGAATGTTTTTTGCGCGAGGGGTAGACAGGCTTTGGCTGATTTGCCCGTCGGGTTGTTATGTCGCACCCACTGCATCCACACCGTCATTGCGAGCGCAGCGAAGCAATCCATAGCGCCGCAAGTGGAGACGTGGATTGCTTCGCTGCGCTCGCAATGATGGAGGCTGTCATTCCGGGGCGATGCGAAGCATCGAACCCGGAATCCATTTCGCTGCCTGCGCCTGCGGCCTGATGGATTCCGGGCTCGCGCCAAGAGGCGCGCCCCGGAATGACAGAGGAGAGTGTAGCGGCTAGTTCGTCGGCATCACGTAGGCGTAGATGCGGCCGCGAGAGACTGAGGCTTCACGGACGCGGTTGCCGTTGTTGCCGGAGATCATGATCGGATTTCCCTTGGCGTCGATGCCGGTGATGATGCCGACATGGCCGCCGCGGCGTCCCCGCGACATCACGGCGATGGCGCCAACCTGTGGGCCGGAGACACGCTGCCCATAGCGGGCGAACGAGCTCGCCATGTCGGAGCCGGTGCCGCGATAACCCGAATGCTGCAGCACCATGTTCATGAACCGCGCGCACCACAGGCTGCCGCGACTGGTCGGATTGCCGCCGAGGTGACGGCGGGCTTCATCGACGATGTTCGATGAACCGAGGCTTGCCGCCTGCTGAGGCTCCGGCGACAGGCTCGCATTGCTGTCGGCAAGACCCTGCGCCTGCATCTGCGCCACGCCGCGCTCCCAGCGCGAGGCACGCGTCATGTGGCGGTGACGATGATGCGCATAGTGATGCTTGGCATGATGACCGGCATGATAGGCCCTCGCGTGGCGCCCTGCGCCGTGATGAGGCCGTGCCGAAGCGGGAGAGACAGAGACGACGATTATCGTCGAACACAACGCCAGTGCCAGAACTCGAAGCCACCGGCGGAACGCACGCAACTGAACCATACTTCCCATTTTTTTCTTCTGTTACACCCCCGTTTTCCCAGGTGCGCTCGTCTGTGGATGACATCTGGATGACAGGCGCGGTGCGTTTTGTGCCGCTCAATGTGGCAAGACAAAGATTTCGTGCCGCGCTGCGGCGAAAAATTGCAGGACGATTTCGCGAACATTTGGAGGCGAAAAAGGAAACGATGCCGCCGCATTGCAGCCATGAAGGTTAATTGCGATCCTGCGACTGCAGGCTCACAAGAAGGAAAACGTTAAAATGCCCTATGCCGTCGCCAAGGATAATGTCCGCCTCTATTTCGAAGAGGTTGGAAGCGGGACGCCGATCATCTTCCTGCACGAGTTCGCGGCCGATCACACCAATTGGGAGCCGCAGATGCGCTATTTCTCGCGCGGCCACCGCTGCATCGCCTATTCCGCGCGCGGTTACACGCCCTCCGACGTTCCGCCATCGGCCGAGGTCTACAGCTACAAGCATTTCTACACCGATGCGCTCGCGGTGCTCGATCATCTCGGTATCGCACGCGCGCATTTCGTCGGGCTGTCGATGGGCTCCTATTCGTCGCTGCAGGTCGCGCTGAATGCGCCCGAGCGCGCGCTGTCGATGACGCTCGCAGGCGTCGGCTCCGGCTCTAGTCTCGAACAGCTCGACGCCTTCCGTGCGCAATGCCACGCCAATGCCGAGCAATATGAGACCATCGGATCGATCGAAGTCGCCAAGATGACGCGCGAGGCGCCGGGCCGGATTCCGTTCCTCGTCAAGGATCCGCGCGGCCACGCCGATTTCTATGCCGCGCTCGCGCGCCACGATGCCAAGGGATCGGCCAACACCATGCGCAGTTTTCAAGGCGCGCGTCCCTCGATCTACACCATGGCCGAAGCGATCGGACGCGTGCCGACGCCGGCGCTGATCATCTGCGGCGACGAGGACGACAATTGCGTCGAGCCGAGCCTGTTCCTGAAGCAGCATTTGCCCGCGGCGGGGCTGACGTTCTTCCCGAAATCGGGACACGTGCTCAACCTCGAGGAGCCGGCGTTGTTCAACGAGATGGTCGAGCGGTTCATTGCGCTGGTAGAAGCGGGCCGATGGTTGCCGCGCGATCCGAGGTCGATGGTGGCCTAGCTGTCATTCCGGGGCACGCGAAGCGTGAGCCGTCATTCCGGGGCGCGCGGAGCGCGAGCTATGATGTGCAATTGCACATCAGAGAATCCATCGGGCCGCAGAGTTCGTGGATGAATGGATTCCGGGTTCGCGCTTTGCGCGCCCCGGAATGACGGGGAGAGTGCTCAGCGTCCCTTGCCGCCCCTGCTCAGCAGGAACACGCCCTGTTCGCCGAACATGTTCCAGACCCACCAGGGCAGGTTCAGCGGCACCGGGCGGCCGTAGAGATCGAGCGCGACTGCGCGCTCCATCTTGACGTGGATCTCGTCGCAGAGCTGCACGAAATCCTTGATGGTGCAGAAATGAATGTTGGGGGTGTCGTACCAGGTGGCGGGGAGGTTTTCGGTGCGCGGCATGTGCCCGCCGACCAAGAGCTGCAGCCGCATCTTCCAGAAACCGAAATTCGGGAACGAGACGATGGCGCGGTGACCGATGCGCAGGAGATTTTCCAGTACCGCCTTCGGCTGGCGCGTCGCCTGCAGCGTCTGCGACAGGATCACGTAGTCGAAGGCATCGTCGGCATAGTTGACGAGGTCGGTGTCGGCGTCGCCCTGCACCACCGCGAGCCCCTTGGCGACGCAGTGGTTGACGCCTTCGCGCGACAGCTCGATGCCGCGGCCGTCGATGCCGCGGCTCTCCAGGAGCTGCAACAGATCGCCGTCGCCGCAGCCGACGTCGAGCACGCGCGAGCCGGGCTCCACCATTTCGGCGACCAGAACATGGTCCGGACGAAGGCTCGTACTCGCCTGCGGCGCCACGCCGGGCAGCGGCAGGGTTTGTTCCTGAAGCGCCATCACACGACCCCCGCATCGCCGAGGCCGCGCGCCTTGCCGGCCGACTGCAGGAAAGCGCGGGAGATGTCGAAGAATTCGGGCACGTCGAGCAGGAAGGCGTCGTGGCCCTTGTCGGTCTCGATCTCCGCGAACGAGACCCGCGCGCTGGAGGCGTTCAGCGCATGCACCAGCGCCCGCGCTTCCGAGGTCGGGAACAGCCAGTCGCTCGTGAACGACACCACGCAGAACCGGGTCTTGATGCCGCGGAACGCCTTCGCCAGCACACCATTATGGTCGGCGGCGATGTCGAAATAGTCCATCGCCCGCGTCAGATAGAGGTAGCTATTGGCATCGAAGCGCTCGACAAAGGACGAGCCCTGGTAGCGCAGATAGCTCTCGACCTGGAAGTCGGCATCGAAGGAGAATGTCGGCAGTTCGCGATCCTGCATCCGCCGCCCGAACTTGCGATGCAGCGCCGCGTCCGAGAGATAGGTGATATGCGCAGCCATGCGCGCAACCGCGAGCCCGCGATGCGGATGCGTGCCCTGATCGACATAGCGTCCGCCGCGCCAGTCCGGATCGGCCATCACGGCCTGCCGGCCGAGCTCATGAAAGGCGATGTTCTGCGCCGAGTGCCGCGTCGAGCAGGCGATCGCGAGCGTCGAGAACACGCGCTCCGGATAGGCCGCGGCCCATTGCACCGCCTGCATGCCGCCCATGGAGCCGCCGACCACCGAGAACAGCGTCTCGATGCCGAGCCGGTCGATCAGCATCGCTTGCGCGCGCACCATGTCGGGAATGGTGATGATCGGAAAATCCAGGCCCCACACCTTGCCGGTCGCGGGGCTGAGCGAGGCAGGGCCGGTCGAGCCCATGCAGCCGCCAAGCACGTTGGAGCAGATGATGAAGTACTTGGAGGGGTCGAGCGGACGGCCAGGGCCGACCATGGTCTCCCACCAGCCGGGCTTGCCCGTCACCGGATGCAAATTGTTGACATGCTGGTCGCCGGTCAGCGCGTGGCAGACCAGAATGGCGTTGGAGCGCTCGGCATTGAGTTCGCCATAGGTCTGGTAGGCGATCTGGAACGGCGCGAGGTCGATGCCGCAGTCGAGCTTCAACGGCTGATCCATGCCGAACTTTGCTACCGGCGAGGACGGATGATCGGCCTCATGGGCGCGGTCCTCACCCTGGATCGACGGACTCTTGATCGACTGCACCTTGGTCATTGCGGCCCCTTCCTCCGACGCGGAGGTCCCGGACAGAAATCAGGCCATAAAAAAACCCGGCCTGAACAAAGGTTCGGCCGGGATCGATCTGTCCCCGGCCTGTTTAGCAAGTTCTTTAACGTGGCTGCAAGCCGGCCGGCTCAAATGACCACGGAACGCTGGGAAAGTAGTCCCTTACCTGACCCGCGTCAAGGCAACCGGGGCCGTTAACCTAACCGTGACCTTGAGGCTGAGCTTGCGCCGTCTGGACCCATGGTACAGAACGGGGGCTCGCACTTCTCCCTCTCCCCGCTCTTGCGGGGCCGGGACGAGCGGAGCTCGCCCTGAGAGGGTTGGGGTGAGGGGCTTTCTCCGCTAACAAGGTAACAGACGGACTCGCGGAGAGTCCCCCTCACCCGAAATTCAAGCTCGCTTGAATTTCGACTTCTCCCCGCACGCGGGGGAGAGGTGAAGAGTTGGCTCCCTGATTGAAGAGAATTGACGGGCCCTAGCATGTCAAAAACGCCTCCGGCGCCGCCCTCGCTGGCCGAGTTGCGCAAAGAGATCGACGCGATCGATGAGCAGGTTCACCGCCTCTTGATGGCGCGTGGCGACATCATCGACCGCCTGATCAGGGTGAAGCAGACCCAGGAAGTCGGCTCCGCATTCCGGCCGGCGCGCGAGGCCGCCATGATGCGCAGCCTGGTCGAGCGCCATCGTGGCATCCTGCCGCTCGACACCATCGAGAGCATCTGGCGCGTCATCATCTCGACGTTCACTTACGTCCAGGCGCCGTTCTCGGTGCATGCCGATGTCTCGGTCGGCGAATCCATGATGCGGGATTCGGCGCGCTTCCATTTCGGCTTCGTGGTGCCCTACGTCTCGCATTTCAGCGCGCAGGCGGCGGTCGAAGCGGTGGCGAAATCGAAGGGCGACCTGGCGCTGGTGTCGGCCATTTCCAGCCGCACGCCGTGGTGGATCGACCTCGAGGCCGAAGGCACGCCGAAGATCATCGCGCGGCTGCCGTTCCTCGAGCGTGCCGATCATCCCGCAGCGCTGCCCGTGTTCGTGATCTCACGCGTCGCCGACGATGCGATGGTGACCGAAGTCGAGATGTGGAGCGTCCGCGTCTCCGGCTGGAACGCCGAGATCGCCCGCGCGGTGGCGCCGCTCGCTGAAATCGTCGCGGTGCCGGACACCGCTTTCGACGGCGCGGCGCTTTTGGTATCGGTCGCAGGCATCGGCTTCGAGAAGATCAAGCTGGCGTTGATCAAGGCCGGAGCCTCGGTGCGCTCATCGGCCCTCGTCGGCAGCCACGCAACGCGCTATACGGTGCCCCCCGCCCCTAGAATCCGGAGCTAGAGAGTTAGAGATGTCCCGCCCCGTGCCGAATCCCGGCATCCTCGATATTGCGCCCTACACCCCCGGCAAAAGCCCGGTGGCCGAGCCGGGGCGCAAGGTGTTCAAGCTTTCCGCCAACGAGACGCCGTTCGGCCCCTCGCCGAAGGCAATCGAGGCCTATAAGCACGCCGCCGAACATCTGGAGGACTATCCGGAAGGCACCTCGCGGGTGCTGCGCGAGGCGATCGGCCGCGCCTACGGCCTCGACCCGAACCGCATCATCTGCGGCGCCGGTTCGGACGAAATCCTCAACCTGCTCGCCCACACCTATCTGTGCGAAGGCTCGGAGGCGATCTCCACCACCCACAGCTTCCTGGTCTATCCGATCGCGACCAAGGCGAACGGTGCAAAGAACGTCGTCGTACCGGAGACCGACTACACCGCCAGTGTCGATGCGATCCTTGAGGCGGTCACGCCGCAGACCAAGCTGGTCTGGCTCGCCAACCCGAACAACCCGACCGGCACCTATCTGCCGTTCGACGAGGTCAAGCGCTTGCGCACCGGCCTGCCGTCGGACGTGCTGCTGGTGATCGACGCCGCCTATTCCGATTACGTGGTGCGCAACGACTATGGGCTCGGTCTTGAACTGTGTGCGACGACCGAGAACACGGTGATGACCCACACCTTCTCCAAGATCCACGGGCTCGCGGCGCTCCGCGTGGGCTGGATGTTCGGCCCGGCGCATATCGTCGATGCGGTGAACCGCATTCGCGGCCCCTTCAACGTTTCGAGTCCGGCGATGCTCGCGGCGGTCGCCGCGGTCGAGGACACCGCGCATGTCGAGATGTCGCGGGTGCATAACGAAAAATGGCGGAGCTGGGTGACGGACGAGATCCGCAAGCTCGGGCTGAAGGTGACGCCGAGCGTCGCCAATTTCGTGCTGATCCATTTCCCGACCGAAAAGGGCAAGACCTCGGCTGACGCGGACGCGTTCCTCACCAAGCGCGGACTGGTGCTGCGGGCATTGAACAATTACGGCCTGCCGCACGCGCTGCGCATGACCATCGGCACCGAGGAGGCCAACCGCCTCGTGGTCGAGGGCCTGCGCGACTTCATGGATCAGAAGTGAACGCCGCCCCTCACTTCCAACGCATCGCGCTGATCGGCTTCGGCCTGATCGGCGGCTCGATCGCGCGCGGCGCGCGGGCGCAAGGGCTCGTCGGCGGGATCGTCACCACCGCGCGCTCCGAGAAGACGCGCGCGCGTGTCGCCGAGCTCGGCATCGTCGACCGCGTGGTGGAGACCAACGCGGAGGCGGTGAAGGATGCCGATCTCGTCATCCTCTGCATTCCCGTTGGCGCCTGCGGGCCGGTGGCGGCGGAGATCGCGCCCTATCTGAAGAAAGGCGCCATCGTCTCCGATGTCGGCTCGGTCAAGGGCGCCATCGTCAGGGATATGGGGCCGCATATTCCTGATGGTGTGCACTTCGTGCCGGCGCATCCGGTGGCCGGCACCGAGCATTCGGGGCCCGATTCCGGTTTCGCCGAGCTCTTCATCAACCGCTGGTGCATCCTGACGCCGCCTGATGGCGCCGACGCGGGCGCGGTCGACAGGCTGCGTGAATTCTGGGCCGCGCTCGGCGCCAAGGTCGAGATCATGACGCCGGATCATCATGACCTCGTGCTCGCGATCACCAGCCATCTGCCGCATCTGATCGCCTACACCATCGTCGGCACCGCCGACGAGCTGGCGCAGGTGACGTCGTCCGAAGTGATCAAATTCTCCGCCGGCGGCTTCCGCGATTTCACCCGCATCGCGGCGTCCGATCCAACGATGTGGCGCGACGTCTTCCTGAGCAACAAAGACGCGGTGCTGGAGATGCTCGGCACCTTCAACGAGGATCTTTCCAAGCTGACGCGCGCGATCCGCCGCGGCGACGGCGAAGCGCTGTTCGACCACTTCACCCGCACCCGCTCCATCCGCCGCGGCATCGTCGAGATCGGGCAGGATTCAGCCGCGCCGGACTTCGGCCGTCCGCATGCGAATCTGGAGAAGAAGGCGGAGTGACGCTCGTTGTCGTCATTGCGAGGAGCGCAAGCGACGAAGCAATCTATGCCTCCACAAGCGGCGGGATGGATTGCTTCGCTTCGCTCGCAATGACGGCAAGTGTCACCGATGCAGCGTCGCCCGCATCTTCACATGCGGCGTTCTCGCGCGGGGATAGACTGACATCATCGCGCGGCTGTCGACCACCGGCTTCGACATGCCGATGCCAAGATCGCTGTTCGGATGCACGAACGCTTCCATGCCGGGCTCATCCACGACCGGCTGCGCCGATGCGGGCGATGCCATCGATGCCGCGACATAGGCCGCCAGGCCAAACAGTCTGAACCTGATCATTGCTCTCTCCTTGCCATGACCCGCGGTTTACGGATGTGCGGGCCTTCGCAAAGCAGGAGCTTCGAGCAGGCGTTGGCATTCCCGGCGCACGCCGCGATTGCAATCACGCTTCGGCGATTGAGGTTTTACTCGGCTTGTAGCCCGGATGGAGCGAAGCGCAGTCCGGGCCGCTCGCGGTGCGGGCTGAGACGTCCCGGGTTGCGCGGAGCCTGTCATCGGGCGCGCGTTCGCGCGACCCGTTGGCTTCACCCGGGCTACGGGTCAGAACAAAGGCGGGATTTGTCCGGCCTTGATCGGGCCGAGCAGCACCGCGCCGTCGACGAAGCGCAGCGGGAAGCTACGGGCCTTCTTGCCTTCGAGCATGGCTTCGCTGCCGAGCGAATTGATGCTGGCGGCGACGCCGACATTGGCGTTCTGCTTCACCACCTTGCCGAGGCCGGGGATCGCGCGGTCGAGCGCGCCGAAGAGATTGTTGAGGTCCTGCGTCTTGACGCCGGGCGCGACGCGGTCGAGCGTCGATTGCGGCACGCCCTCCTCCAGCATCTTCTCGATGCCCAGCGCCGGGATCACGCGCTCGAGGCCGGTGACCGTCATCTGCAATTCGCCCTCGATGCGGCCACTCGCGTTGAGGCTCAAGGTGCCCGCGGAGATCGCGATCATATCGCCCTGCTGGATGCGCGACTGCACGATCTCGACATGGCCGCCGGCGGCCTGGATCTCGCGGAAGCGCTCCGGCCACGGCTTTGGCGTGAAATCCTTCAGGCCGGAAATCTTGGTGCGGATGTCGGCATCGAACGGCGTCGCCAGCACGGGATGCACGTCCTGCAGGCTGCCGCCGTTGATCTGCAGCGCGGTCTCGATCACCGGATTATCCACGGACGAGCCGTCGGCGAGACGGCCGTGCAGCTCGACGTGTGCGGCGCGACCGAGCGGCGTCTGCACCGAGCCGTTGACGCGGTCGATCGCGGGATCGTCGAACACCAGCGAGCCGCGCTGCGGCACCGCCGGCAGGCCCGCCACGCTGGCGCGGCCGCTCCGCCAGTTCACGGCGAGCGACGGTAGCGCGCCGCGCTCGGCAAGCATCGCCGGCGCCTTGAATTCGGCGATCACGCGTGTGGGGTCGTAGACCTGCGCCACCACCAGGATCTCGCCGAGCCGCGCGGTGAATGGCGTCTGCGCACCGGCCGTCTGCGAGATCAAGGTCACGCTGGCGTCCTCGCAGCGGATCTCGAGCCGGAAGGGGTAACCTGCCACCGATCGCTTGCCGTAATCGTAGACCCGGCCCGCCTTCGCCTCCTGCGCGCGCCAGGCATCGGCCTGCACCCACACCTGGGACGAGGCATAGAACCAGAACGCGCTCCACGCGATGGCGAGGATCAGGACGAGGACGGGGGCGGCAAAGAGACGCCAACGCGAGCGCCGGCGCGGCGCGGGGGTCATATCAGGCATGCGGTGACCTCTGACTGTCAATTTTGGCAAATCTAAGCGGGAAACCGCGGCCAAAAAGGCCGTGAAACCGCTTCGCTTCGCGTCGCGCTTTTGCTAGCCCTTGCGGCGATGTCCGCGCAACTCCTCTCCCCGCCCGAATCAGGTGACAACGACCTCTGGGTATTCGGCTACGGCTCCCTGATGTGGAAGCCGGGTTTCGATTTCGAGGAACAAATGGCGGCGCGGCTGATCGGCGAGCATCGCGCGCTCTGCGTGTATTCCTTCGACCATCGCGGCACGCCGGAAAAGCCGGGACTGGTGCTCGGGCTCGACCGCGGCGGCGCCTGCCGCGGCATCGCGTTCCGCGTCGCGGCGAAGCGGCGCACCGAGACGATCGCTTATCTGCGCGGCCGCGAGCAGACCACCAACGTCTATCGCGAGGTGCACCGCTCGGTGTGGCTCGAGGACGACCCGCGCTCGCGGGTGGCCGCGCTGACCTATGTGGTGGACCGCAGCCATGTGCAGTACGCCGGACGGCTGACGCTGGCCGACCAGCTCCGCTACGTGCAGCAGGGCCACGGCCGCTCGGGCAACAACCGCGACTATGTGCTCTCCACAGTGCTCGCGATCGAGAAGCAGGGTTTTCGCGATCCGCAACTGCACAAGCTCGCGACGATGCTGCACGACGCGCATCCGATCGAGCTGCCTCTGCAAGAGGAAACGTAGCTAGAGCTTGGCCTTCACTGTATCAGGCACGACGCCGAACAATTGCGCCTGTTCGGCGCGCGCGGTCTCGACGATGCGGTCGGTGGCGCCCTCGATCGACTCGCGCAGGCGCGTCATGAACTCGTCGCGCGGCAAGCCAGGCGGCAGCGGATCGAGGAATTCGACCACCAGCGTCCCGGGATAGCGCATGAAAGTGCGGCGCGGCCAGAACAGGCCGGAGTTGAGCGCAACCGGCAGGCACGGCACGCCGCTCTCGGCATAGATCTGCGCCACGCCGGTCTTGTAGCTCGGCGGCGCGCCGACCGGCCGCCGCGTGCCTTCCGGGAAGATCACGAGCTGGCGTCCGCGCTTCACTTCGGCGGCCGCGCGGCGCAGCGTCTTCACCAGCGAGCGCGGGCCGCCGCCGCGGTCAATCGCGATCATGCCGACCTTGATCAGGAACTGGCCGAACACCGGGATCCAGGTCAGTTCGCGCTTGAGCATGTAGAGCGGGTGGTCGAAGAAGCGCAAAAGCTGGAACGTCTCCCACATCGACTGATGCTTGGCGGCGACGATCAACGGCCCCTTCGGAATCTTCTCCAGCCCTCGGAATTCGACCCGGATGTTGCAGACGACGCGCATCAGGAACAGCGTCGCGTTCGCCCACCATGCGGCCAGCGTCATCATCGCCCGGCGCGGCAATACGACGGTCGGGATCGCGATGATGCTTAAGCTCACCAGCACGAGATAGAACAGCACGTTGAAGATGAGCGAGCGCACGAAGATCGAAGACATCGAATTCCCGACTTAAAGAGTTGGTCTGGTCAGTTCACCTGCGCGGTCGCCGGCCGGCGCGGCGCCGGCGCGCCGCCAGGCTGCTCCAGGAAATCGGGCGTCAGGTCGAGACCGATCCTGGCCAGCCGCACCCGCACCTCCGCCGCGACATATTTGACGTATTCCGATAGCAGGAGGCGCAGCGTTCCGCCACTCATCCACCAAGGTTCGTCGCGCCATTTGTCGCCGATCACCACGAACGGGATCAGTTCGACATCCGGCATCGCGTGCGACAGTTCGACGATCGCGCGCGGCATGTGGTAGTTCGAGGTCACCACGATCAGCGACTTGAAGCCGCGCTCATGCGCCCAGCGCCGCGTCTCAGCGGCATTGCTCCTGGTATTGACGGCGGAGCGGTCGAGATCGACGCAGCACCTCAAGAGCGCCTGATTGTTCTCGGGCAGCGAGCGGGAAATATCGCTCGCCGCATTGGTCGGGTGCACGCCCGAGATCAACAGCCGCTTGCCGTAGCCGGCCGCCAGCAATTCCACCGCGTCGGAGATCCGCGAGGAACCGCCGGTCAACACCACGATGCCGTCGGCATTGCGCTCGGGCTGGGTTTCGACGCCGCGCAATTGCGACAGGAACGCGAGGAAGCCGACCCCCGCGGCGACGAACAGCACCGCCAGCGGCGCGACGATCAGCGCGCGCAGCGATCCGTGCGGCCGCGCTGGCCGGCGCTTTTGCGATCGGTCGTCGAGATCAGAGCTCATCGGATAAGGCTGTCCCTTCCCCGGACGCAATTCTAGAGCGTTTTTGGGCGAAGTGGAGTCCGGCCGTTCCATCAGTCGACGTCATCGAGCGTGGCGAACAGCGTCCGCCGTGAGGCCCAGGCCGTGATCGCGGCGATCAATACCGCCTGCAGCGCCAGCACCAGATAGCCGGACGGGCGCAGCGAGAAGGTCCCGAGCAAGGCCGCGAACTGGTCGCCGACCGGAGTGCCCGAGAACCAGCTCGCGATCGATTCGGAGAAGCCGAAGAACAGCATCGCGACGCCACCGCCGATCAGGCCGCCCTCGAGTCCCAGCATCAGGAAATGCCGCAGGAAACGGTTGGCGATGTAACTGTCGGAGGCGCCGACGAAATGCAGCACCTCGACGATCGGCCGGTTGGCGGCCATCGCGCCGCGCGTGGCGAAGGAGACCGAGATGATCGTCGCGACGATCACGAGGGCGAGAATGCCGATGCCGGCAAACACGGTGGCGCCGCTCATCGAGCGCATGCGCTCGATCCAGGCGCGATGATCGTCGACGCTGGCACCGGGGGCGACCTGCGTGACCCGCGCCCGGAGCGCGGTGAGGTCGGGCGTGCTGCCGGGCTGCACCCGCGCCACGATGACGCGCGGCACCGGCAATTGCTCGATCGACAATCCGCTGCCGAGCCAGGGCTCGAGCAGTTTTGCGGATTCCTCCTTGCTGAACGGGCGGACTTCGACGATCCCACCCTGCGTCCGCATCGCCTCCGCCGCCGCTGATGTGTCGCGATCGAGATCGCGGCCGGCCGCCGGGCGGATCTGGATCGTGATCTCGCTTGCAACCTCCGACTGCCACTCGGCCGCGGATGCGCTGACCAGGAGCACCGTGCCCGTGGTCATCGAGGCCAGGAAGGTCATGATCGCCACGACCGCGACCAGCGCGCGGCCGGAGATCGAGGCGCGCGGCACGATCGGCGACATGTTGCGCGCATTCGCCGCCACCTGCGGGCGTTCATGCCCGAGGTCGACGAGCGGCACATGCTCTCGGCCGATCTTATTCATAGATGTGCAGCCGTCCCTGGTGCAGCACCAATCGCCGCGCCTCGTACTGGTCCATCAGCGTGATGTCGTGGGTGGCGATGATCACGGCGGTGCCCGACTTGTTCAACTCGATGAACAGGCGCAGCAGCCGCCGCCCGAGCGTCGGATCGACGCTGCCGGTCGGCTCGTCCGCCAGCAACAATTGCGGCCGCGAGATCACCGCGCGCGCGATTGCGGCGCGCTGCTTCTCGCCGCCCGAGAGGATCGGCGGCAGCGCATCCATCCGCTCGCCGAGGCCGACCCATTTCAAGAGGTCGATCACCTCGCGCCGGTAGCTGGATTCGTCGCGGCCCATCACGCGGAACGGCAGCGCGACATTCTCATAGGTCGTCATGTGGTCGAGCAGGCGAAAGTCCTGCAGCACGATGCCGATGCGCTTGCGCAGGTTTGCGATCTGGTCTTTGCTCAGCAGCGAAATGTCCTTGCCGAACAGATTCACCAACCCGCGCGTCGGCCGCAGCGACAGGAACAACAGCCTGAGCAGCGAGGTCTTGCCGGCGCCCGACGGGCCGGTGAGAAACTGGAAGGAATGGGCGGGGACGGCGAAGCTGAGGTCGCGCAGAATCTCCGGGCCGAGCCCGTAACGCAATCCGACATTTTCGAACCGAACCAAGCTCTAGCTCCGCTCGACATTGGGTTGGACGTTGGGTTCAACTGGGGCGGCGGCCGGGAACCTCGAACCTTGGCTCAATCCTCGCGCCCGTTTCCGGCTGGGCCGGCGGGCCGAACAAAGCGTTTGTGCTTCGGTTATGGTTTCCGATTCGTTAACGGTCGCCTTGTAGCATCCCGGCGCATCCATGGTGGGGATTGGGCTCCATGCATATCGTTTGCCCGCATTGTACAACATCCTATGCGATCAAGCTGGAGACGTTAGGTCCGGCCGGGCGTACGGTGCGTTGTTCCCGCTGTAAGGAAGTCTGGCTGGCGCGGCCGGAGGATGCCGTCGACATCACGGCGCCGATGCCGGCGATGGCGGCGGCGAACAGGTCCGCCGCGTCCGATGCCGCCGCGGAATGGGAGGCGATGGCGCGGCAGGAGGAGGACGAACGCACTCCTGTCGTCGACAGCCCCTCGATCTCGGCCGACTGGCCGGCGGACGATGCAGTCCGACAGGACTGGCCGTCGGTCGCCCGGGAAGACGCCGAGGCTCACGCAGATGCCGAAGCCAAACCCCGCCGCCGGCTGCCAAGACTGTTCGAGCTGCCCACCCTGCCCCGCATCCGCATGCCCGCAGCGAGCCTGCCCACCGCATGCGCGGCGATGGCGGCGCTGATCGTGGCGCTGGTTGTGTGGCGCGGCGACGTCGTGCGCCTGTTGCCGCAGACCGCGCTGTTCTACAGGCTGGCCGGGCTCGAGGTGAATCTGCGTGGGGTGGCGTTCAAGGACGTCAAAGTCAGTCACGAGACAGTGGACGGCAAGCCGGTGCTGGTGATCGAAGGCATGATCGTCGGCGAGACCCGGAAGCCGGTGGAACTGCCACGGTTGCGCTTTGCGGTCCGCGACGCGCAGGGCGCGGAGATTTATGCGTGGAACACGGTGCTGGAGCAGCCGGTGCTGAAGCCGGGCGAACGCGCTTTTTTCAAATCGCGCCTTGCCTCGCCGCCTCCGGAAGGGCGCGACATCGATATCCGCTTCTTCAACAAGCGGGATCTGGCGGCTGGCGGCAAGGCTTAGAATACGAGACGTGTCTTGCGAAGGAGGTTAGTTCGATGCCGCGGGTATTGATCGCCGACGACGAGGATTCGATGCGCTCGCTGGTGGCACGCGCCATCGCCATGGACGGCCACGAGACCGTCACCGCGCAGGACGGCGCGGCCGCGCTGGAAATACTGGCGCGCGAGCAGGGCGCCTTCGATCTGCTGCTCACCGACATCCAGATGCCTGTCATGGACGGGATTGCACTGGCGCTCGCCAGCGCACGCGATTTTCCGGAGCTGAAGATCCTGCTGATGACCGGCTTTGCCGATCAGCGCGAGCGCGCCTCCGGCCTCAATGCGATCGTGCACGACGTGGTGACCAAGCCGTTCTCGGTCGCCGATATCCGCACAGCGGTGGCGGATGCGCTGTCGGCGCGGAAGGTGGCGTAGGTGCGGACGGACGCTCTCTCAGCCCGTCATTGCGAGCGGAGCGAAGCAATCCATGTCACCGCAAGCGGCGCTATGGATTGCTTCGCTTCGCTCGCAATGACGGTGGAGGCCGAGCTGCCTCAGTAATCCTTCAGCAGGCGCTCGATGTAGTCGAGTTCGAGCTGCGGCCGCGCCGGGTCCGCGAGGCGGCGGCGGAGTTCTTCCAGGATTCGCCTGACGCGCTGCACGTCGATCTCGCCGGGGATCTTGACGGTGTAGTCGTCGCCGAACTCGCGGCCGTGCAGGGGGCGCCCGAGCGGATCGGTCTGGTTGCCGCCGCTCTGCTGCCTGCCGACGCGGTTACCGGGGCCGTCGCCCGCCTGCTCGCCCTCACCCTGCTGCATCGCCTCGGCGAGGCTCTGCGCGCCTTTGCGCAGCGCATCCAGCGCGCGGCCCTGCGAGTCCACCGCACCGTCGGCATTGCCTTCGCCAAGCCGGCCGCTGGCATCGCCCATCGCGGAATCGGCCTGATCGAGCCCGTCCTCGCCGTCGCCCTGATCGCCCTCCTGGCCGCCCTGACCTTGCTGACCTTGCTGGCCCTGCTGTCCTTGTTGGCCGCGCTGCCCCTTCTCGCCGCGCTGGCCGGGACCCATGCCGCGCTTGGCGAGCTCTTCCTGCAACTTCTGCAGCCGGTCGCGTAGCGCCTGCTGATCCTGCTGCAGGTCGCCCATGGACTGATCGCCCTGCTTGCCCCGCATGCGGTCGCGTCGCGAATCCTGGCCCTGCTTGAAGGTCTTGTCGCGCAACTGCTGCTGCTTGCGGATCATGTCGCCAAGCTCGTTCAGCGCCTGCTCCATGTCGTTGTCGCCGCTCTGGCCGGGCTGCGCCATCTGCAGGTTCTCCAGCATCTGCTGGAGCTGATCGAGCAACTGCCTTGCCGCCTCCTTGTCGCCGGAGCGCGACAGCCGCTCCATGCGGTCGAGCATGTTCTTCAGGTCCTGCTGGCTCAGGACCTTGGCGTTGGGATCGAGCGGGCGCGCCAATTGCTGCGGGTTGTTGCGGAACTGCTCGGCGAGCTGGCGCATGAAATTGTCGAGCGCCGCGCGCAGATTGTCCGTGAGCTTCTTGATCTCCTCGTCGCTCGCGCCACGCTCCAGCGCCTGCTTCAGCGCGTCCTGCGCCGCGCGCAGCGCCTTGTCGACGTCGGTGATGTTGCCGTCCTCGATGGTGACGGCAAGCGCCCACAGGCTGGCGACGACCTCGCGCAGCGCGTTGTCGGTATGGGCGGCCTCGAGCTGCCGCGCCACGCTGTGCAGGCCGAGATAGGTGCCAGCCTCGGGCGTGAACATTTCCGGCGCGATCAACAGCGCGTCCAGCGCGGCGTAGACGTCGGCGTTCCTGTTGGCGTTGAGCGCGAGAATGCGGCGCTGCTCGATCAGCGCCCGCGCCAGCGGTTTCGTGAACAACCGCTCCGGCAGACGCATGTTGAACGGTTCGCTCTTGGCCTCATTGCCGGCCTCGTCCTTTGCCGTCAGCGTCAGCGTCACATCCGCGCCGGCATAGGGGTCTTCGCTCAGATCCTTGACGGTCTGGCCGACGCCATTGCGGGTGCGCGCGTTCGGCAGCACGAGCGGGAATTGCGGCGGCTCGAACAGCGGCCGCACCTCTGCCGTCCTGGTCCCGGCCTGGGTTCCCGCTTGGCTCGGGTCCTTCGGTGCATCGCCCGGACGCGCGACGAATTGCGCGCGCGCTTCGGTGACGCCGTAATCGTCCTCGAGCCTGTAGGACAATTGCAGCGAGCCGCGCGCCTGGCGCTCCGGATCCTTGGCCAGGGCGATCGACGGCGGACGGTCAGGCGTTGCGGTAAAACGCCACAGCGGCTGGCCGGCCGGCGCGCGGACATGCGCGGTGCCGTCGCCTGCAATCTTGAAATGCCGCTCGTTGGTGCCCTTCGGCGCCTCCCCGCTCGGAGCGACCTCGGCCACGCCGCCACCGACCACGACATCGATATTGCCGCCGCTGGAACGCACCAAAAGCGTGCTGCCGGCGGGAACCGCCAATGGCCCGCTCTCGGCGGCAGCCGCTTCCCGGTTCGCCGATGACAGGATGATCGGCGGCTTGCCGGTATAGTTCGGCGGCGTCACCCAGGCATCGACCCGGATATTGGTCGGCGCCAGCACGCCATTCCAATCGAAGGCGGAGGCGAAACGGAGAGAACGCTCATCGCCCGCGGCGATATAGGCGGCAACCAGCATCACGATCACCAGCGCCCGCAGTGCCCAGGGATCGTGGATCGGAAGCCGCGGCGATGGCAGGCCGGCACGGATGCGCTTGAGCGAGGCCAGCGTGCGCTCGCGCTGTGCCTGCCACAGCGCCTGCGAGACGGGGTCCTGGCTCGAGAGCGTGTCGGTCAGCGCGGTCGCCGGACGATGGCGGATGCCGGTGCCGCGATCGAGCCGGCTCAAGCCCTCCTCGCGTGTCGGCCAGCGGAAGCGAACCAGCGGAAGCAGCGCGGCCAGCGCCAGCAGCGCGAACAGGCCTACGCCGGCCAGGCGTACCGCAAGCGGCAGCGCCAGCCAGAGTCCGGCCCAGGAAACCACCAGGAACAATCCGATGACGGTCAGAAACCGGGCCAGATGCGGCCACGCGCGCTCCCACGCGATCGCGTATTGTGCCCGCTGCAGCGCTTCGGTCAATTTTAGCCGCGCGACGGCGTTATGCTCGCGCGCGGGTTCAGTAGGGTCGCCGCTCAAGAAAATCTCCGGGTTGCCCGACAGGTCACCTTACCACAAGGGCGGCAATGAGGCACCCGTTCCGTTCCGGCAACCCACACGTGGAATTACGCATAACACGAAGGCGTGACTGCGCGTGAGCGACCCCGTAACGTCCTGCCACCACAACCCCAGATCATGATCCGAAATCGGACCGTGATTTCACCTTTTTGTCCGAGCATCGAAAACCGGATTCCGCTTTTCCGGATCATGCTCTCTGAACTGCATGAGGAAACGTCATGGACCAGAAGACGCACGACAAAGGCCTGGAAATCCGCAAGGCCGTGCTCGGCGAGGCCTATGTCTCCAACGCGCTGAAGAACGTCGACAGTTTCAACAAGCCATTCCAGGACCTGCTCAACGAATATTGCTGGGGCTCGGTATGGGGCCGCGAGGAATTGCCGCGCAAGACCCGCAGCATGCTCAACATCGCGATGATCTCGATCCTGAACCGGCCCCACGAATTGCGCGCGCATCTAAAGGGCGCGCTGACCAACGGCGTCGCCCGCGACGAAATCCGCGAGATCCTGATGCAGGTCGCGATCTATGGCGGCATGCCCGCCGCCGTCGACAGTTTCCGTATCGCGCGCGAAGTGTTCGCCGAGATCGATAAGGCGTAGCGCCGTCGTCCCGGCCAAGCGAAGCGCGAGCCGGGGCCCATAACCACAGGCGGATGTGGTTGCGAAAACTGGGGCCACGGCCCGGCGCCACAACTTCTCCCTTGGGTTGATGGGGTGGACGGCCCCCTACGGCATCAGTTGTGCCAGAATGAGGTTGTCGAAATCTCAAACGAGGGAGCCGTCCGTGACGCAGATTATCCGCATTGGAATGGATACGTCGAAGCATATTTT
>NZ_JBVAPG010000157.1:0-18323 GCF_055413685.1 Bradyrhizobium sp. LeoA1Lang
CGACGGCTGGCAGACCCTCGCCAGCAAGCCCATTGCTCAGCCGGTTGATCTTGCCGCCTGAGCAGATATCATCCGTTCACCGGAGACTCGCGACGGACAAATTCCAACCAAGTTCGCGACGGCACCTTTGAGCAACCAAAGACGCCTGTAAAGAAAGATCCGCATGTCGCACGACTTACCAGTGGTCAGTCGCGCTCATTGCTTTCATTTTACTTCATGATCTCGCGGAGAGACTTCGGCCGCGGAGGTGACCTGTAGCGGCCCTCCCACCAGGCCGCGATCACGCCCTCGAAGGGAGCTTCCCCAGAGTGCAGTTCGGCATTCCGCTATCGGTTCTGACTAGCGTTCGCCGCGCCAGGCCCAGCCACCGAAATGCCCATGCCGATCCTCGACGAGATAACGCAGCCTGATCCGGCAGGGATTCGCGAGTGGGTTTGATGTCGCGGACAATCGGCCCAATCGCAACCGCGCCGTCTCAGACGCCGTTGACGAGGGATCAGGGGCGCACCAGCCTCCGCCTTACGGATATTCGTCCCGCGTTTTTCAGGTACCCTTCATCCTTGCACAGGCTCCATATGGCCGGAATCGAGTGGGACATCCTCGCCGTTGCCAATGCAGGATTACTCGCAGGCGCAGCCCGCAATATCGGTGTGAATCATACGACGGTGCTGAGACGCGTCGGCGCTTTTGAGACCGGGCTTGGCCTGCGGTTATTCGAACGGATGCCGACCGGTGTTTTGACCTCAGGCGGCGAGGAGCTCATCGCGGCGGCTGGTCAAATCGAGGATACTGTGACGAGCCTGAGCGCAAACTGGAGGCAAGCTGGCTGGACTGGATTTCGAAAGCGTCACTGGCGGCGATTCCTCTGACGGATGATCAAGGGTGTACGCCACGAGTGTTAGGCCTTGATCAAGTTAATAGTGACTTGTTGAATTTGCCATAGATGTGAGGTATCTTGTGTTCAACTTTAGGGGGGCCCCGTGCGCGCCTCACGACAAAAACACAGAAGCTGGAGCATCAAGCTTACGCCCAAGCCCTTAGGGCTTCATGGAGGGCAAGATGACAGTTCCGAGCGCCGAACTTGGCATTTTAATTGTCGACACTCTCCCGCTGCGAAGTCTAGGCCTTACCAGCATTCTTGGCCGTTTGGATCATTCGGCCGCCCGCAGTAAGTTTCGGCTGACTGTACATACTCCGGACCAAGCAGAACGGTTGATTGATGCGGACGCGAATTGTGAAATGCTGGTTTATAATGCTGGCAGCGGTTCGATTGCAGACAGCGATAATATGCAAAGGATCAAGGTCCTCAGGGCGCTCGCTCCCGACGTGCCTCTCGTGATTTTTTCGGAAAGGGAAAGTCGCGAGGAGATCATCTCAGCGTTGAATGTTGGTGCGCAAGGAATCGTTAATGCCGGAACAGACGAGGAACTAGCGCTACAGGCCTTCTCGCTCATACTCAACGGCGGATCATATTTTCCGTCGGCGATGCGGCCAAAACGGAGTTGTGCGGCGCAGCGGCATCCGGCGGTCGATAGCAACCCCGCCCTCTCTTGCGGCATAAGAGATGGCAACGGCGGCGAAGAAGATTTGGCAGACCCAGGTCCGAGAAATCGCAACCTAACAGCGAGGCAGAACGCTGTCCTGGAACTCCTGAGCCGTGGCGAGTCGAACAAGGCCATTGCGCGCCGGCTCGGGATGAGGGAAGGCACAGTCAAAGTTCACGTGCGGCAGATCCTGCGCAAGTTCGGCCTGATGAACCGCACGCAGGTCGCGGCGGTTTGCGCGACGGGCCGATAAAGAACCCTTGAGTGAGTCCAAGCCCGTGTGAAATACGCCCGCTGGGCCGTAAATGCGACGGAGACGTACGACGATAAGGTGTTTCAGAGGGCGCCTTTGCCGGCTGCGCCTCGATCCACACGGGGCTCGCGCGTCGTTCACGATCGCGAGGACGTTCCGTCGTCATGTTGTACAACCAACTCCGGACGCATCGTTGGACAAGGATCCGCGGGGCTATCGTCCATCCAACGGCTCGGTCCAGTCCGTCGCTCGGCCGATCCTTGGCGCGTTTCATCACGGATATGGCCGGATGTAGTATTTGGTAGGGACAGCAGCGCGGTACCACCTCGATCAGGTATCTAGTCTTTGTCCATCTCCTGGAACAACTCCTGCGCCTGGGTGATCTTGTTCAGCGCCTCATAGGCCAACTGGCACAGCGCATCTATGTCTTCCCGCGAAAGCTCCTCGCGCGGCGATGATGCCAACACCCGGATCAAGGCGTAGCTCAGGGCATGCGCTTCGTCCACTAGGGCAATCGCTTGGGCAAGTAGGCGGCTCGTAGGTTCCGCCCCCTTATGGTTTCGCCCAGTCACGTTCGTCCCGAGCCATCGTCAAGTCTCACGGAAGCTTCGCCATAGCGCGTCGCGGAACGGCTTGGCGAGGTAGTCCAGCATCGTCCGCCTTTCGGTTACAACCAGCACTTCCACGGGCATGCCTGGAATGAGATCGACGCTCGGCGCCAGCGTCTTCATCAGTTCCCGGTCAACCGCGACGCGCACAAGATAATAGGGTTGATGCTTGGTTTCATCCATGAGGCGGTCAGCGGAGACCGTCCGGACGGTGCCTGGAACGTTAGGCACATTGCGGCTCGAATAGGCAGTGAACCGGACCTTGGCCTCGAGGCCGCTATGCACCGCCTTGACGTCCCTCGGCTGCAGTCGCGCCTCAATGATCATTTCATCACTTTCGGGCACGATGCTCATGATGGGCTCGCCTCGCTGAACCACTCCGCCGATCGTCCTGAACTTGATGTCGACCACGGTACCGTTCACGGGAGCGATCACCACGGTACGCTTGACTACGTCGGCACTGGCCTGCAGCTTCTCGTTCACCTCCGCGAGCTCGCCGCGAACCTTGTCCTGCTCGGCTGCGATCTGATCGGCCCGCTCGGCCTCGACCGAGAGGATTTGGATTTTGGCTTCGCCGATCTTCTCGCGGGCCCGTGCGATCTCTGCGACGTGCTCGCCGCGCCTTCCGACGATCTCGGCCTCAGCGCGCCTCAGCCGCAGCGCCTCCGGCTTGGGCATCATCCCACGTGCGACCAGATATTCCTTCGCCTTCAGCTCCTCGCCAATGAACTCGATCTGCCGGGACGCACTTTCGACTTGTGCTTCGGAGCCTTGGATCTGTTGCAGCAGCTGCTCGACGCGCTGGGCCAGGATGTCTCGTCGCGTTGCGTGCGTGGAGCGTCGAGCGTCCCAGACCTTCTGCTGTGCCACGACGATATCCCTGATCTGCTGATCCGATGAGCGCAGCTCCGGGGGCCACTGGATGTGGCTCTCTCCTGCCCTTTCGGCGTCCAGTCGCGCCTGCCTGGCGAGCAGGGAAAGCCGTTGCTGCACCAGCGCTTCGTGCGTGGCGCGCGCTTGGGTGCTCTCGAGGACGGCGAGCGTCTGGCCCATCTTGACCGCCTGCCCCTCGCGGGCGGGCAGCTCGGCGATAATGCCGCCCTCCAGATGCTGGATGGTCTTCTTGCCGCTGTCCGGGTTAATCACGCCGGGCGCGACCGCACCGCCGTCGAGATAGACCAAGCCACCCCATCCCACGAAGATAACGACGAAAATCAGGATCAGAACCTTGCCGTAGCGGGCGGGACGCCGGATGTCAGGCTTATGCGGACCGAACGTCACGCTGACCGGGGAAAGCCGCGTATACAGCGGTGCAATCCTTTCGACGTGGTAGGTCATGAGACACCCGCCATAGCCTTGGCGTTGTGGTCGCTCTCGTTTGCCGGGCTGCGACCAGACGAAAGCCGGCGGGGCCCTTCGTGATCGCCACCTTGAGGGATGAACTCGCCTGCCCGCGCCTTTAGTTCCTCGAGCACCTTATCGCGCTCGCCGAACATGACGACGTGGCCTTCCTTCAGGAAGAGGACTTTGTCCGCGACCGACAGCGTGGACGGCCGGTGTCCCACCAGGACCAGAGCGACGCGGGAACGCTTGAGGTTTTCTATCGCCTCAACGAGTGCGGTCTCTCCCGCCTGGTCGAGATTGGCGTTGGGCTCGTCGAGGACAATGAATCGCGGATCGCCAAATACGGCACGGGCCAGTCCTATTCGCTGGCGCTGACCACCGGACAGCCGCACGCCGCCATCGCCAATGTGTGTGTCATAGCCTTGCGGGAGATGCTGGATCATTTCGTGGGCATGGGCAAGCCTTGACGCTTTCAGGATCGCCTCGTCGTTCGCCACCTGCATGCGGGCAATGTTCTCGCGAACCGTGCCGGTGAACAGCTCGACATCCTGCGGCAGGAAGCCGATGTGTTGGCCGATCTGCTCACTGTCCCAGTGGTGGACCGGGGAGCCATCGAGCCGGATCTCTCCGACGTCGGGGATTGCCAGCCCGACCATCAGCCGGCACAGCGTGCTCTTGCCCGCGCCGGAGGGACCAATGATCGCCAACGCCTCGCCCGGCTCGACAGCGCATGACACCTTGCTGAGTATAAGCTGCCCGGTGTTGCGCGCGATGTAGCTTAGGTCTTCGACGACTACCTTGCCGCTGGGGGTTGGAAGCACCGTGCGGCGCCGGGGCGCCGGATTTTCTTCGATGGCTTTCTTCAGGCGGTGATAGGAAAAGCGGGCGCCCATGAAGTTGCGCCACATGGAGATGACAAGCTCCACTGGCGCGAGCGCGCGTCCGAGCAGGATGGAAGCGGCGATCATCACGCCGGCACCCAGTTTCGACTCGACCACCAGCCAGGCGCCGACGCCGAGGATGGCCACCTGAACAAATAAACGGACGAACTTGGTGGTGGCCAGCACGAAGCCGCCAACGTTGCCTGACCTGCGCAGGCTATCGACGACCGTCGAATTGATCCTGGCCCAACGCTGGGTCATCGCAGGAAGCATGTTCATGGCTTGCACGATTTCGGCGTTGCGGATGGTCGCCTCCGCCATTAGCGTCGCCTCGATCTGCTTCTTGTTCGCCGTCGCGGTCGACTTCCGGGTGGCGACCTCGTTGGCGATGCTCAACAGGAACAGCACCACCGCCGAGAAGATCGCTACGCCTCCGAGCATAGGATGGAGGATCCAGATCAGGCCGACGAAGATGGGGACCCACGGCGCGTCAAAGAAGGCCGACAACCCCTGCGTCGCGATGAAGTTCTGGATCTGGGAGATGTCGCGCAGGTGCTCGAGGCCGGAGGGATCCCCATTCAGTCGGCCGCGCACGGCGCAAGCCAGGTAAGCTGGTCCGAGCTCCTCGTTCAGCCAGCAACCGACGCGAATCGTGACGCAAGTCCGCAAGGCATCGAGCGCGGACATCATCGCAATCGCGATCATCGCCATCAGGGTGAGCATCACAAGGGTCTCGATCCGGCCGGTGGTCAACACGCGGTCGTAGACCTGAAGCATGTAAACCGGCGGCGCAAGCATCAGCACGTTGATGATGAGGCTGAAGAGCGCGCAAGTGCGGAAGGCCGAACGGCAGGCTCTGACGGCACATTGAAGGTCAGTCGGGCCGCTCGATTCGCGACCTGAGGAGCCAGTTTTGTCGGACGATCTCTGCCGCATGTTTCATCTCCGGCCGGCTTGACTAAGGAGTTACGCGAAAGCGGCAGATTGGCCGTCCCTGGGCGACCTACTTGGACAGCTTGAAGCCGTACCGGCGGCTGGCAGCTGCCATGGCCTCAGCCTCACCAGCTCCAGCCGGACCACCAGTCGCCGCTCTCGACGAACTCGAGGACCGTCCCGATCCAGCGGCGATGGCGCGTGCGCGACTATCGCGGACGATCAAATCGGCATTGCTACATAGGCTGGCTCGCGACAGCTCGATGATGATTGACTCCGAACCGTCGTCGACTTCGAAATGAACTATCCGGCCACCAACTTGATAACGCGTGCGCATTACGGAGCTCTAGTTAGCTGCATTGGAGTTGCCGAACCGTGCGCCGTTTGCATACGTCGACTGGGGTCGGCGCTGAGCGCCGGCAGCAGATCGACTGCTGCCGGCTCGCTCAAAGCGATCACCCGCCTATTAGACCACGAAGTTAAAATCCACCGGGTTGGCCTGGGACACCGACTCCGAAGCGGAACTGGAGCCCATCCCCTGGACGGCTAACGTTTGGGTCAAGGTCTCGGTGTGCGTCCAGGCGCCCATCGCATCAGCGGTCGCATTGCCAAGGGCTGAGTTGAAAAGGGCGAACGACTCGGTGAAGATCGACTTATCGATGTCGACGGTGTCGGCAATATGCACCGCTTTGGTGAAGTCAAGAAAAGAGGCTGCCATATAGCTCTCCTGTTCGTGTTGATTTCGCGTTGATCAGCCGCACACGCAATGACTGCGGCCCTCCGCAGATGCGGAGGCTACGGACCGCGATTTGCGGCATCAAAGGTTCATTCGACTGATTGGTCTTCTGGCGTAGCCTATGACCGCGGCGACATCATCTTTGGGACTGCGGGACGGCCGATGGCGGACGATGTGCAGATCGCATTGCCGCGTTTCAACGCAAGAACTCGTCTCGCGCGACTTCAGCGCTGCCGGCCGAAATACAGATTGCATGGCTGCGGCTACAGCAGTCCGTGCAGCGACGAACTCACCAGGTCATACCCGGAGAAGGCGTCGCCAGCGCCGTGAGTCGAGACGAACGTCAGGGAGACATCAACAGAGGTGGGCGTCGGGCCATACGGAAAATCAATCGACCAGTGGCTGCCCTGCGAGCTCGTCATGTATCCGCCGGTCGCGATGACGTCCGTTGTGGCGCTAGTCTCTGGTGTGCCGGGCGCGGTGTCCTGGGCCACCGCGACAGCCGCCGCGTAGCCGATCGCGGCGCCGGGCCACGCTGCCGTGCTGGCTACCGTATCGGTCATCGTCTGATCGCCCAGCGCCAGGGCCGTGCTGGAGACGTCAACGAGGAACGTATTGATGCTTCCGGCCATCGCCAATCTCCATGTGTGCCAGGAACCGATCCTCTAGGGGTGGGCGCGCGGCTAGAGCGCCACGATTCCCACCGCATTCACGAACGAGAAGTGGTTTTCGATGGTAAGTGCATTGGTAAAGGTGGCGGACAAGGTGTCGGCGCCGTGCGCCTCGGCCAGTGCGAGCACTTGCGCGAAGTTGCCATAGAACGGGTCCTGCCCGATCGGCTGACCGTGGCCGAAGGGCTGATCCCCGTCGATGACGATCGTCCCGTGCGGCGGCGACCATCCATGAATATCTATCGAGAAGTAGTCGAGTTCCGAGCGCGCCCAGGCATCGTAGGGTCCACGCTCCGATTGGCCGATTTCGTGCTCGAAGACGAAATCGGCACCCGACACATCAAGATAAGTGTCGGCGGCAGCGAGCGCGCCGCCTGGATTGCTTCCGTAGGCCGACGCCTCGAAGATCGCCTTGCCCATTGCGATCGAATAGTCGCCCCTGTCCTCGGCAAAGTTGTCGACGAAACCGGTAACGTCAGAGGCCTCGCCCGCGGCCATCGCGCCCCCGCCGATTACGGCGAGCAGGCCATCCGGGCTTTGGTGATGTTGATGCCCACCACCACGCTCGTCCCAGACATGGTGGTGATCGAACACGTCGATGCCACGATAGGTGACCGACGCTGGCATTGTGACCGCTGGCCCACGATCGTCATAGACTTCCCCTCCAAGCGGGCCGAAATCGGTATTGCCATCGTCATGATCGAAGGTCCTCTGTTGCTCGGGATGGCACTTGCGGAAAGAAGCCTTGGCGTCGGCTTGCGTGTTCATGATCCCAGTCCTGATCGAAATTGGAGGTGCCGATAGTAGAAGTGCAGACACCGCGGCGACTAGTAGCCTAATGGGCTACACGCCGTTCCGCGCCGACAGCCAAGTGTGTTCAAGTGGATGAAGGGTGATACATCAAAAGAATTAAGCGGCGAAGGCCCATAAACCGGGAGACCGACGAGGTGAAACAGCATCGCCTTTCGCATACCGTAATGCGCGACAGTGCGGCGGCGGTGGGTTGGCGCCAAAGTCAGGAGGGTTCAGGTCTTGCTTTCTTCGATCCTGTCGAGATGCTTCTGGAGCTCGTCGGTGGCGTCGTGGATGCTCTCGCCATTTCGTCGCGACTACTGCGGCATGTCCGTTTGGGGTCAACAGGCGCCCTTTCGCTCCCGGTACGATGATTTCGGGTCAGGCCCAGCGAGCGGACATATTCGGAGTCGGCCGGAAGGTCTCAGACGGGGCCATCAGCCGACATGATTGCTTCTGAATCTAGAAGCCCGGGCCTCGGAGCAGCACCGGTCGAGGTCTTGAGATCAATCCGGCCGCCGGGGGCCGAGCAACCACCCGATCTCTGAGCGGAACGCAACCCTCTCTCCGGCGTCGGAGACTGGACTCCCAAGAGTGCCGACACGGGCAGTCGCAAACTGTCATCTCAAGCGTTCGGCCGCCGCCAGCGTTGGCGCTGGATAGCGGGCATAGAGGGTGTCGACGCGGTCCCGCCACATCGCCACGAACGCGCCCGAGGTGAGGCGATCGACCGACTTCCATTCGCGTTTGACCGCCGGCAGCGTGTTGCCCCAGATGGCGCGCTTGCACCATCGCTCGCCCTTCGCCAAGCCCTCCTGGGTTGCGCACATCGACTTCCAGGCAATCCGCTGCGGATGGCTGACGTGTTCGGCGGCTCCTTCCCCGCCCTGCTGGTGGATCAGGTAGAGATCGGAAAACGTCGGCTGCTTGTGAGTTATTACTTCGAATAGAACAGCCTCGGTGACGAACTTGTAGGCGGCAGCCATCGCGTTGTCGCGAGGATTGAGGATGTCGCCCGATCCGTATTTGCCGAACTCAGACTTGCTTAGCTGGAACAGACCGACATAGGAGCCGGTGCGTTCCCTGGGATTGAAATCGGATTCGATTTTGGCGACCGCCTTCATGAAATTGGCATCGACACCGAACGCCTTGGCCGCGCGTTCGATCTCCTGGACGGGCGTTCCGAGCGGGACGCCGCTCAACGCCGACAAGGCGATCTTCGCGGGTTTCTCCGGCGGCGGGATTTCCGAGTAGACATAATACTTCAGATAAGACAGCTCGCCTTCGTCCGGATTGGGCGAAGCAGGCGGACGGCCCTGTCGTAGCGTTCCCTCGTTCTCGGGCGGCGCAGCCTCAAGGCTGGCACTGGCCTGCAACATTCGTCCTTGCCGCAGCGAACTGGTCGCATCGGACGGCATCACCGCGTCCGGCGCCGCGGCGCTGGATCCCTCCGCAACAATCGCATTAGCCGATGATCTTGTATCGAATTTCGCATCGAGGACGGGGGCCGGCAACGCTGCGAGGGCGTTTGTCAGGACCGTCGTCACATTCAGCGGGATGGCGCTGAATGCATCAGCAACTCTCGCATTCGGCGTTGCGACGCTCGGGCGCGATACCGCGATCTGATAAATCGCGGCAAGCGAAATCGCGGTCAGTGCGCCGGCAACACAGCTTGCTTGCCAAATCTTCAATGTCGCCAGCCGCGCCGCCGCGGTTTCCCCATTCAATTCCGACTGCAGATCCCCGACTTGGCGCGCACATTAAGGGGGCAAAGGGAAGACAATAGGGCGCACCTGTGGCGCAGGTGCGGCCTGTCTCGGCCGCGTCGCCAAGATCGCCTAGATTGGAAGTTGCGGTCTTGATGCGCCTCCCGCCGAGGGACAGGACAGATGCCATGTCGAAACCATCGCCAAGCAAGGCATCTTCGCGCGTTAGCGCATCGAGACCGGTGCCGCGCGCACGTCGCTTCCAAGCTCCTCGAGTCCGCGACGTGGCAAGACCTCGGAGTTGCTCGGGCGGTTCGCTGGGATGGACAATCGCAATCCGCTTTATGGCCGCTAGCGTCGGTCTCAGCGCAAGCCGGTCGAGCCAAGCTCAGGGCTGCCGTGACCGCTATGCCCGCAATAAACGTCTGCCGTCGCGTGTGCCCCTCTCGCCCCAGCGTTGCAGTCTGCCACAGCGCTTGCCGCGCCTTGCATAACAGTAAACCAGGGCGCCAACGTCTCAGCTGGGTCAAAATGCGAAGAACTCAAGGTGAGCAAATCTAGTCGGCTCCACCCCGCTGAGCGGACCTCGACGACATGTGCCGCCACTTCGCTGATGGGCCAGAATCGGGACTCTCACCGTTCTGGCCCAACATGGAGGCACGCGATTCTGAGGCATCGCCGCGAGCCGGACGATTATTGGTCGGCTACTTAGCAAGCAGGTGCTGTGTAAACCATTCGGTCGCTGGTCCGGCGGAGGCTTCGAAATCCTTCACGTAGGCGTCAAAATGGCCGCCGGTCAGCGTCACGAGACGCTTAGGCTCAAGCGCCCGCTCATAGGCCCCCAGGGCCAGGTCTGCGACCGTAAGGACATCACCAAGCGCAACCACCATCATCAGTGGCGTAGGGCTAATAAAGGCGGCATAACTTCCGGGCTCGTATTCGGTGAACATCTCGATAGAGCGGAGGGTAACCTCATTCTTCCAGGAGGGCGCACGGCTGCGAGCAGTCTCGGTGAACCATTTCCAACTGTCCGGTGTAGGGAGGGCGGATGGCGCCGCCGGATCTTCGGCCACCACTGGAATCATAGCCGGCGGCTTCCCGGCCATGCGAGCACGACGATCGTCGACAAACATCTGTTGCACCCCGGCAAGGTAGTCGGCTCGAATTAGGCGACGTGCATTGTCGTGACCGCTGGCGAGCGGGACTTGCGCCACTACACATTTTACCCGTCGATCGATTGCCCCGACCACCATCACATGACCACCGCTGTAACTTGAGCCCCAAATACCGATGCGCGCGGGGTCCGTCTCAGGCAGTGCTTCGGCAAACGTGATGGCGTCTCGATAGTCGCTAACCTGTAGCCAGGGGTCGATTTCCTGTCGGGGCTCGCCGTCGCTGGCGCCGAAATTGCGGTTGTCGAACACCAAAACGCCAAGCCCGGCCGCTGCAAAGGCGTCCGCAAAGCGATCAAGATACATTTCCTTCACGGCGGAGAAGCCGTGAGCCATAACAATGGTAGGCACCTTGCCGGTTCGGTTCTCTGGCAGATAGTGCCAGCCTCGCAACTTGATGCCGTCCTCGGTCTTGAATTCGATGTCCTTGCGCATGGCCACATTTCCTCCCACTACGGTTACGATGCGACCGTGGCGTCCATGTCGAGGCGCCGCGAGCCGCCATTCGATGGCGGCGTTGCCAACGACCGCAATGAAATTGCGCCGCCTCACAGGTCTTCCCTTAGGCGAGGAGGCACTCTAACACATCACCGAATGGGAATGTCTTGTGCGTCACAGCAAAGTTGCCCGGCCATGTCCGGGTTGGGTCAAGAACGGCAATGCATTGCTTAAGCAGACGAGTTCTGCTTCGCCCTCAAAAACCGATACTTGGCACTTTATGGCTGAGATCTTCTCGGGTATCCCCAATGAAGGCGTGGTAGAAGGCGAGCCGCCTGTCCCGGGGCTACCCGCTGGCTTCGACGCGGCGGCACAGTTTGGGCACAAGCTGCTGCAGGCGCCTCCCTCGGCCGTGAACTTGCTCGACACAGGCCAGGACTTGCTACTTCGACGTCGCACGCGCCAGAAAGTCTGTGAGCGCGCGGCGATCCTCGGCTGAGCCAATATGCTGCTCCGGCATCTTCGTGCCGGGCGTATAGGCATTCGGTCCGATCTCGAACAGTTTTGAGACGGTCTCCGGCGTCCAGACGATGTCCATCGTCTTGAGCGCCTCGGAAAAGCGATAGCCCGGCAGCGAGGCGATCTTTCGGCCGTAAATCCCGGCAAGCGTTGGACCGGCACGCTGGACTTCGGTTTCCGACAGCGTGTGGCAGGCGACGCAGGCCCTGAAGATTTCGGCGCCGTGATGGCCGGCATAGGCGGCGAGCGGATCGGTCGATGTGCCAAACACGTTCGAGCCGACGGCATCGCCGGTCAGTGCATTCCAGCGCCTGATCTTGCCGTCAGCGCCACCGGTCAGGAGCGTCGCGCCATCGGACAGGAACGCGACCGACCAGACCGCCAGATTAGGACCGACGAGCTTGCGCAGCGTGCTGCGCGCCTTGCGATCGACGATCGACACGGTGCCACGAACGCCGGCCGCGGCAATCAAGGTGCCGTCACCCGAGATCGCCAAGGCCACGATCGGCGTGCCGCTGGCCGCGACGTCGCCGCTCTCCTTCCCGTCGGAGGTCATCATGCGGAGCCTACCGTCCGCCGCGCCTGTGACGATTTCGCCATCTGGCGCGATCGCAACTGCGTTCAATGGTGCCGGCGACGTGGCAATCTCGGACGTACCATCCGCCAGGCGCCAGATCCGTGCCGTCATGTCGTAGCCCACGCTCACGACCGACCGTCCGTTAGGTGTGAAGGCAACGCCGTTGACGTTCTGCGAATGCCCCTCGAGCACGCGCGACGTGCCATCCGACAGTGACCAAAGCCGCACCGTACCGTCCCAGGAGGCGGATGCGATTGTCGACACATCCGGCGAGACGGCAATGGCAACGATTGGCCCCGTATGGCCTTCAAAGACTCTGTCAGGGTCCTGCCGGTCTGCCGTCCAGATCGCGATGCGTCCATCCGCGCCCGCCGTTGCCACTCTCCTGTCCTTGAGAAACGCAACGGCGTTCACCGCGTCCGAATGAAACCGAAGCACTTGCTCCGCGGCTTCGGTCGTGAGCGACCAGCGGATCGCGGCAGTGTCAAAGCTTCCCGACAGGACCGTCGCACCATCGCCTGAAACAGCAATCGCTCGTACAGGTCCGCCGTGTCCCATCAATTCGGCGTATGCAATTCTCGGAATCAGAAGCACCGAAGTGGTGAGAACCGCGGCAATCAGACGCAAGGTCACACTCATTCAGTCTTCCCACGCGATCTCGATGGACCCCGTGCCCATTCTGCCCGTTTTCTCAAGCGAGACGAAGGCCCTTCCGCGTTCTCAGTAGCTATTTTTCCAGGGCTACGATGGTCTTCTTTGAGAGAGATTGGCGCTTGCCTCACGAACTCGGTGAGGCTTCTGCATTCCCTTTTTGACCGGCGCAGCTCCTTTTCCTCGAGCAGCCTCGGGCTGGATGCGGCGTGCATCTCCTTGGCGATGTAGAACGGGCGGCCCCAGTGATGCCGGCGCAAGAACATTAGCAGGATGAAGTCGTCCGGGTCCTTCATCATGACGTTGTCGATCTCGGTGAAGTAGATTTTCACGGCGATCCTTCCATTGCACGTGAAATCATTGATCGGATTAAGGCTCTTCGACTTTGTACCTACATAATGGAGTGGGTTCCTTCCCCCCTTTCTCCTCCGGGGGGTTATCCTATCCGGGCTGTGTTTGGCCCTGTTGATAGTTCTGCCCACGCTCGGCTCATTGCCGCTGCTGCGGTCCCCGCGTGGCGCTGCGGCACTACCAAGCTGTCATGAACCGGCAGCGCTGGTGTCCCGTCGGCGTTGAGAACCTTCAGCGCGCGCATCATGATGTCGGAGTCTCGGCGCATTAGGCGAATGCCTGCGTCGGAGCCGAAGGCGCCGGCAATAGGGTTGTGCTTGGCGCGGACAGCAAGAATGACCTCGGCGGCCTTCGTCCTGTCGTTCGGCGCTGAGAAGCCCGCGGCCTGGCTGAGCGCACCGATTGCGCCCTGCGTCGTCGCGGCATTGAGCGCGATATTCACGGCGAGTTTGACGTCGACGCGTTGCCATCCTGGGATTGCATATGGATCGCCCGCCGGCATCGGCGTGTTGGCCTCGTTATAGAGCATGGATAAGTGCATCGCGCGAAAGTCGAGTTCGGCCGTCGTCATCCCGTTGATTGTGATGCGCTTGCGCCACTCCTTCGGAATGTTTTGGTGCCAGCCGTAGGCCCTTCCGCCGAGCTTGAACGAGCTGCGGGCGAAGATCCGCCGCACTGGATTGCCTGGCACCGGCCGGATGAAGCTTTGGGCCCCGTTGGCACTGGTGAAGACCATGTATCGGCCTCGCCAGGCCACGCCGTCGAGCTCGATTTTGATCGACGAGAGCATGTCATTGACCTCGCGCAGTTCTCCCCGCAGACGCGCGGTCATGGCGGTGTCTTGGTAGCCGGTGCTGTCGCCGTTGGCGTCGCGCAGCACTATTGGGTCACCGGGGCTATAGTGCAGCGCTTGCGGTCGACTTCGCCAAACGCCCATCAGCTCCTCCGTGGCCTCTAGCCAAGATTGCCAGCCGCGATTTCCGGGAGGAACGCGGTAGTCTCGAATTAGCCCAAGCCTTGTCGCTTCGGCTGCGCTGCGCAAAACGCGGCGATAGCTCCAACCCGTGCCGTGATATCGGCCGATGCCGGCATAGAAGTCTTTGGATCGAGAAAACGAGACCGCGCAGCCGTCCTCAGCAGCCAAGCATGCCTCGGTGAGCAGCGACTCGAGCGCGCGATCGGCCGGGTCTAACCCAAGCGCCTCGGATAATCCGCTCGAACGCCAGTGGAATCCTGGCGGCCGGTCACGCTCGGTCTGGCTGTCCCAATAATACGCCATCGCTGGCCCTCAGATTGAGGGGGCAGCTCACAGCGCGCTTGCTTTGTTTGCACACAAATGGCATGATCGAGTCCTTCCAAAGATTTCGACGCCCAAGTTCCAACGCCTTCCGTTTGCCGCGGGAGGCGTTGCTCGTAGTGCTGCTCGAGTATGAGCGGCGGTGAATTCGGGAAAAAGGCGCCACCCCAACTCCTCTCGATGAGCAGGATCTCGGGAATGAGCGGGGATGTCATCCATTCGCGCTCTCACGGCTGGCGATGAAACATCCGACTGCGTCAGAGCTGGCCGCCGCGCGCCACTCGGTATCCTCGAAGTAGCCGCCCGCCTCGATCTCGTTACGCTCGGCGTCGAGCCAGTGGCGCCTATTGAGCTTGCGGTCTTGTTCGAAGGGGCAGTTTCCGAAGGCGGCTCCGACGGTGACCAGTCGGAACTGGACGGGGGGCAGCGCTGAACCCGCCGCGATACGGCAGGGTCGGTCGCTTTCGACGCGTTCGCGCCCCTCTGTATTTTCAGTGATTCCGGAAGCAGAACGGGGTTGAGCGCTACCCCTTGCCCACTTGCGCAGTTTTTGGCCCTGCAAAGCTTCCCAGAACGCCGTGACGCTTGAGTGACTGGAACTCGGTCCTGCATACAGGGTGGGAGCAGACAACCTGGTTTCCCGCGTTGCGCTTCATGGTGCCTTCGCAGACCAGACACTTGGCCGCGAAAAACATCCGATAGCAGCCTCGACAGCAGAACGACGAGCGCGGATTCTCGGTCGGCTCCGCAAGCTTGGCGCGGCAACGGCGGCAGTATGTCCAGACCTCGGTTACCGGCATGCCGCACCCGTCGTCTGTTCGGACAAGGCGAAAAAGCCGTTTGCACGCAATGAAGGATTTTGAGGCGATTTGTCCGAACGGGCATTGAAAGTGTTCAGCCGCCCAAAGCCTTCCAAGCTGAATACGAGGGTTCGATTCCCTTCACCCGCTCCATCGCTCAGCACCAAAAAGCACGACGAAACAACGTGTTGCATGCACGTTCGCGTGCAGTCAAATCTGCACGAAAGGCTTGGCTGGTGAGCCTCCGGCAAAACGATCAGAAGCCGACATCCTCACTCATATAGAAGGTGTTGAGGATGGATATCCGAGGCCGATCGGTCTTGATGGGCGGGCGGCCGTGCCAGCTCATCTTTGTCAGGGAGTGATAAGCTTTCAGGACCACGAACGCGTAGCCGAGGTTGGGCAGGAAGGGGATGGTTTTCACAGGCTCGAGGCAATAGGAGCCGACGTGAAACAGGCCTCTGAGGGAAGCCCGATAGAGCGTCGTGCCGAGCGCTTCCTGGCTGCCGTCGGCGGGACAATAGAGCTGCATCGTCACAACCTTCTTGCGTGTGTCCGGATGCGGCTTGATCTGGTAGCCGTCACTGTCCCAGTAGACCACCGGCTTCGCGACCAACTTCAGATCGTCGGGGCGAGGCAGCTTGTCGCCGCGAGCACGAATCTCGAGCCCGTCATGCAGTCTGCTCCGGACCGCGCGCTCGACCTCCGTCGAGGTCAGCATGGTCGACACCGCAGCCCATGCGGGTCGCAGTGACGGATCGATCTTCTCAACGTTCTCGCCATAGAGGCGCAGCGCCAGACGGGTGCCTGTGCCGGTGATCGGATCATATCCTTCGGTGGGAACGCTCCGTACCAGATCCCGGTAAAAATCTGCGGGGAAGAAATCGCGGAAGACAATATGTGGGAAGGGCAAAGAGAAATGATCAGCAGTCTCGATGCTGGCAACCGCATGCGCGGTGAGCTCGTCGACCAGATCAGAAGGAGCAGTCTCCGCAAGTGCCACCATAAGGACACCTCAGAACACGCTTACACTTTAGCTTGCCTGTTGAATTCCCGCCTTGCGGCCAAAACAAGGCGCGAGCGGCCATCGTGCACAAAAATGAAGGACGCGGCGGCTCAGAAAGGGTAACCCGGCCACGACGATTTGTCGGATTCGGCCGACCCGAGACGTCCTTCGCCTCGCCACCCAGCAACGAGAGGTACCGATGCTCTATGCCATCCTCGCCTATCACGTCGAAACGGAGGTCATGTCCTGGACGCCGGAGGAAGATGCCGCGCTGATGGTCGACCTGCACAAGGTCCATGACCGCTTGACCAAGGAGGGCCGCCTCGGGCCGGCGGCGCGGCTCGGCGAGACCGGGAAAGCCCGCACCCTGCGCGGTCCGGGCGCCGGCGTCGTGATCGACGGCCCCTTTGCCGAGACCAAGGAGCAACTGCTGGGCTTTTACGTCGTCGACTGCGCCAGCGAGGACGCTGCGATCGAAGCCGCCCGCGACCTGCGTCGGTTCAATCCAACGGCGGTGTACGAGATCCGACCGATCACGCTCTATCTTCCGGGCACAGCCTTTCCACTGACGGAGGCCGCAAGCGACAGCGAATAGATCAGTCGGACAAGCACCCGCCTCATAACGCGCCCGCCAATCGGACTGTTGAGCGCAACATAAACTCTCTTAGTCGCAGACCCCTCGCGCTCGCCGGACTGTATCGGACGGATACAGGCCAAATGCGGAGCGGTACAACGCCGCAAAACGGCCCATGTGAGTAAAACCCCACTTCAGTGCAACTTCGCTTACCGGAAGCAGGTTCTCTGGTCGCGATAGCTCATCGTGGATCGCTTCAAGTCGAATTCTTCGCAAATAGGCGACAGGCGTCGTGCCATGGATTCTACGAAATCCCAATTGTAGCAATCGGCTGCTAACACCAACCGTCCCAGCAATATCGGCTATCGTAAGCGGCAGATGAAGATTGGCCCGCATATACTCGATGGCCCGCCGAATGTAACGAGGAGGCGCATCCAGTGGGTAGCGGTTCAACCGGTCGATCAGCCGATGGGGGACATTTTCAAGGATGAGCTGTATCGCAGCTTCCGATAGCAGAGCGCTGGCTTTCGGAGAGCGTGCCAGGATCCCGTCATACAAGCCGGTCGTGCTGGCACGAACAAGCTGAAAAAGGGTCTGCCCGGCGCCCGTAGACAAATCGACTGTTGGTGTCAAATTGAGATCTTCCAGTGCTGTGCTCCCGAACGTCGCGGACAGCACCTTTGTAACCATACTCGTATGCAACGTTAGCGTTACACTTGAGTATCTTCCGTCCACCGCTTCGACCCTCTGCTCTTGCAACGTTGGAAGTGACACGATGGCCATTTCAGATGGTGTTCGTTGCACGTTCCTTCCTGCAATGAGCATTTCGGCCTTGCCGGCATTCAGCAAGCTTATTGCAAGCTCTCCCGATGAATTCTCGTATGAATAGCGCCAATCCCAACCAGCAGAAAGTTCCGCCCTTACGACGTCAATTCCTGCTCCAACTGCAACATCCGCATGCCAACGAAATGATTTGTTAGGCCTCGGCGAGGAGCGGGCATTGATCCCGTGAGGTTGGAGTATTTCAAGCAACTCCTGAAACGAAGATCCTGATCGCGTGGGAGGTGCAGCGAGTGTATCTTCGATCATGCAAATCCTGACCATTGGACTTTTGCTGGACGCGAACCGATCTCACCCATCAGACCGAGTATCCATCGTTCAGGGCGTCCGCCAGAGGCACAGACCCGCGTCACCACGCTAGAACAGCTTTGGTCAATTCAGGTCGAGCTCTCCTTCTATCAATTCTTTCTCTCAATATCCAATTGTCGAACGAAACATCCAGATCGCGAAACCGAGCAGCGAAAGCTAAGATTTGATTTAATTCGCGGGCCTCTATTCCGAAAGTAACCGGCATGAGGCCCCCACCTAGCCATCCTTCGGCTTGCGCGCGATACAGCCTGGCATGAGCGGATCGGTGGAGGTGTAACGATGGCAAATGCCATGCTTGATGCCAGGCAGGAAGGTGACTCC
>NZ_JBVAPG010000158.1:0-18158 GCF_055413685.1 Bradyrhizobium sp. LeoA1Lang
AAACGGCTTCATTCGCCGTCAGCCCGGCGTTCCCCGAAGCATCGAGATTCTCCTGCCACCCGAAAACTTGCCGATCCTCGAATGGCTCGGTATCAAAACGTCAAAATCACTGTGATGAACCACTAGCCCTGAAGAACAAGAAGGAGTTGGGTCTTGCACGTTCTGATTCTCGGCGCCGCCGGCATGGTCGGCCGTAAATTGACCGACCGTCTGCTGCGCGACGGCCGCCTCGGCAAGCAGGACATCACCAAGATGACCCTGCAGGACGTCGTCGAGCCCGTAAAGCCCGCCAACGCCTCGATTCCGGTCAAGGTCGTAGCCTCCGACTTCGCCGATGCGGGCGCCGCGGCGCCGTTGATCGCCGAGCGGCCGGATGTGATCTTCCATCTCGCCGCGATCGTCTCCGGCGAGGCCGAGGCCGATTTCGACAAGGGCTACCGCATCAATCTCGACGGCACGCGCTACCTGATCGATGCCATCCGCGCGGTCGGCGGCGGCTACAAGCCGCGGCTGGTGTTCACGTCCTCGATCGCCGTGTTCGGCGCGCCGTTCCCGGAGAAGATCGGCGATGAGTTCTTCCACACCCCGCTGACCAGCTACGGCACACAGAAATCGATCTGCGAGCTCCTGATCAACGACTACACCCGCAAGGGCCTGTTCGACGGCATCAGCATCCGCCTGCCGACGATCTGCGTGCGGCCGGGCCGGCCGAACAAGGCGGCGTCCGGCTTCTTCTCCAACATCATGCGCGAGCCGCTGGCCGGCGAGGAGGCGATCCTGCCGGTGTCCGAGGACGTGCGGCATTGGCATGCTTCGCCGCGCTCGGCGGTCGGTTTCCTCGTGCATGCCGGGACCATGGACCTCAATGCCATCGGTCCGCGCCGCAATCTCAGCATGCCCGGGCTCTCCGCCACCGTCGGCGAGCAGATCGCGGCGCTCGATCGCGTCGCCGGCAAGAACGTCACGGCGCGGATCAAGCGGGTGCCGGACCAGACCATCATCGGCATCGTCTCCGGCTGGCCGCGCGATTTCGTCACCGAACGGGCGCTGAAGCTCGGCTTCACGACGGCCGAGAAGACGTTCGACGATATCATCCGGATTCACATCGAGGACGAGCTCGGCGGCAAATTCGCGGCGTAGAGCGTGATGACCTATCATCACGCTCTTCGCTTTTCTTGTTTGAGCATGATCTTTTCGGAAAACCGGTGTCCACTTTTCCGGATCATGCTCTGTCTTGCTACGGAGTGCGGTCATGACGCGGGTAGCCTCTATCGGCGAATGCATGATCGAGTTGAGGCAGGCGCAAGGCGGGCCCCAAAGCGGGACGCCAGGCGGCCTCTACTCCCGGGGTTACGGCGGTGACACCCTCAACACCGCCGTCTATCTCGCGCGCCTCGGCATCGACGTCGACTACATCACCGCGCTCGGCGACGATGCGTTGAGCGAGGAGATGATCGCCGCCTGGAAGGCCGAGGGCGTCGGCACCAAGCGCGTCGCCCGGCTGGCGGGCAAACTGCCCGGCATTTATCTGATCCAGACGGATGAGAAGGGCGAACGAAAGTTTTTCCATTGGCGCGAGAACTCGGCTGCGCGCAAGCTGATGCATTTGCCGGAGACCGAGGACCTCCTCAATTCGCTCGCGACCTATGACCTCGTCTATCTCTCCGCCATTACGCTCTCGATCTATGATGATTACGGGCGAGGACGGTTGATGACGGCCTTGAAGCGCGCGCGCCTGCTCGGCACGCGCTTCGCGTTCGATACCAATTTCCGTGCCCGCGGCTGGCCTGATCTGAGCGAGGCGCGTAGCGCCTACAGCGCGGCGTTCGAAGCGGCCGACATCGTGCTCGCCTCCACCGAGGATCTGTTGCCGCTCTATCCCGGCGAGAGCCATGAGGCGCTGCTCGCGGGCATTTCGACCCCGGAAGTGGTGCTGAAGCTGCCGGAGCCGGTCAGCATGCTGCGCTTTGCCGGCGGATCGCGGGAAGTGAGGGCCGAGCCGGTGACCCAGCCGGTTATCGATACCACCGCGGCCGGCGACAGTTTCGCGGCCGCCTATCTCGCCGCCCGGCTTTCCGGCGCCGAGCCGCCTGAGGCCGCGCGCGCCGGCCATCGTCTGGCGGGCGTCGTGGTCTGCTATCCCGGCGCGATCATTCCGCGCTATGCCATGCCGCCGAAGAAAGTGCCGCGGCCGGCGAATCCCCGCAGGGTCTCGCAATGACGTCAGCCAAACAAGAAACGCTCGCCACGCTGTTCAGCCAGGCCAAGGTCATCCCCGTCCTGACCATCGAGCGGCGCGAGGATGCGGTGCCGTTGGCCCGCGCGCTGGTCGCCGGCGGGGTGTACACCCTGGAGGTCACCTTGCGCACGCCGGTCGCGATCGAGGCGGCGAAGGCGATCATAGCCGAGGTGCCGGACGCGATCGTCGGCATCGGCACGATCCTGAGCCCCGACGATCTGGCCCGCGCCGAGGCGCTCGGCGCCAAATTCGGCATCAGCCCGGGTGCGACACCCGAGCTCTTGAAGGCCGCCGCGACCTCCGGCTTGCCATTCGCGCCGGGAATCGCGACGGCGTCTGAACTGATGCAGGCGCTGGCGCACGGCTTCGATCTCGTGAAATTCTTCCCGGCGGAATCTTCAGGCGGTATCAAGGCGCTTCGGGGGCTGGCCGGGCCGTTCCCGAACGCGCGGTTCTGCCCGACCGGCGGCATCGGGGAGGCCAATGCCGCCACCTGGCTGGCGGAGCCCAATGTGGTCGCTGTCGGCGGGTCCTGGCTCTGCCCGCCCGCCGAGGTCCGGACCAACAATTGGGCCGGCATAACCGCCATGTGCGACCGCACCCTGAAATCGCTGAAAGCCGGGTGAAGTCCGGATACGGATCAGCTACAAGCGATCAGGAACATTTTTGGGAGAACGGCCATGACAGCCAGCATCGTGGGGTGGGCGCACACGCCCTTCGGCAAATTCGACGCGGAGACGGTTGAAAGCCTGGTCGTGCGCGTCGCCAACGAGGCGCTGACCGATGCCGGCATTTCGGCTGGCGACGTCGATGAGATCGTGCTGGGACATTTCAACGCAGGCTTCTCGCAGCAGGACTTCACGGCCTCGCTGGTGCTCCAGGCCGATCCGCAGTTCCGCTTCAAGCCGGCCACGCGCGTCGAGAACGCCTGCGCGACCGGATCGGCCGCCGTGCACCAGGGCATCCGCGCCATCCAGACCGGCGCCAAATTCGTGCTCGTGGTCGGCGTCGAGCAGATGACGAAGACGCCGGGACCGGAGATCGGCCGCAATCTGCTCCGCGCCTCCTACCTGGCCGAAGATGGTGATACGCCCGGGGGGTTCGCTGGCGTGTTCGGCAAGATCGCGCAGGCCTATTTCCAGAAATATGGCGACCAGTCCGATGCGCTGGCGCTGATCGCAGCCAAGAACCACAAGAACGGCGTCGCCAATCCCTATGCGCAGATGCGCAAGGATTTCGGCTTCGAATTCTGCCGCGCCGAGAGCGACAAGAACCCGTTCGTCGCCGGCCCCCTGAAGCGCACCGACTGCTCGCTGGTGTCGGATGGCGCCGCCGCGCTGGTGCTGACGGATTCGGAGACCGCCAAGACCATGGGGAAGGCGGTGAACTTCCGCGCCACCGCCCATGCGCAGGACTTCCTGCCGATGTCCAAACGCGACATCCTGCAGTTCGAGGGTTGCACGGTGGCCTGGCAGCGCGCCCTGGAGCAGGCCGGCGCCAAGCTTTCCGATCTCTCCTTTGTCGAGACCCATGACTGCTTCACCGTCGCCGAACTGATCGAGTATGAAGCGATGGGCCTGACGCCGCGCGGGCAGGGCGCCCGTGCGATCAAGGAGGGCTGGACGCTGAAGGACGGCAAGCTGCCGATCAATCCGTCCGGCGGGCTGAAGGCGAAGGGTCACCCGATCGGCGCCACCGGCGTCTCCATGCATGTGATGAGCGCGATGCAGCTCACGGGGCAGGCGCCCGAGGGTATGCAGTTGAAGAATCCCGAGCTCGCCGGCATCTTCAACATGGGCGGCGCCGCGGTTGCGAATTACGTTTCGCTGCTGGAGCCGGCGAAGTAGGCTGTAGGCGAAGCGGGCTGCCGTAGGGTGGGCAAAGCGAAGCGTGCCCACCATCAAGCACTCCGCTCGTGACGGTGGGCACGCTTCGCTTTGCCCACCCTACAATGCTACGAATTGCCGCGGTGCACCGCGGCGCAGACTTTCGGAGCGTGTATCATGGGTAACGAAAGCTCGTTGTCGCTGGACGAACTCAACGATCGCATTGCGATTCTTGAAGACAACATCAGGCAGCTCATCGAACAGGCCGCCGCGGCATCCGGCGAGCAGAACGAGGCGCGTATTGCCGACCGCATCAGCCAACAGAATGACGAGCTCGAGCGGCTGATGAAGGAGCGCGACGCGCGGGCGAACAGATAACCCGCTACCCGCCGCGCATACGCCCATACGCGCGGCGCGCCTTGATCTTGCGGACGCCCTGCCGTTACTAGGTCCCCGGAAGCGATAACGCGGCCGTGATCGGCTGCCTTTCTGAGAGGATGACGAGGCTATGGGACCGCTGGAGGGCATCAAGGTCGTGGACATGACGACCGTTCTGATGGGGCCGTATGCGACCCAGACGCTCGGCGACTACGGTGCCGACGTCATCAAGGTGGAATCGCCCGACGGCGACGTCACGCGCCAGATCGGCCCGACCCGCCATGCCGGCATGGGCCCGGTGTACCTCAACACCAACCGCAGCAAGCGTTCGATCTGCCTCGACCTGAAGAAGCCGGCCGGGCGCGAGGCCGTGCTGCGCCTGATCGCGAAGGCCGACGTGCTCGTCTACAATGTGCGCCCGCAGGCGATGGCGCGGTTGCAGCTCGGCTACGACGTCGTCTCCAAAATCAATCCGCGGCTGATCTATGCCGGCGTGTTCGGCTTCGGCCAGGACGGACCGTATGCCGCCAAGCCCGCCTATGACGACCTGATCCAGGGCGCGACCGCGCTGCCGGCGCTGATGGCGCAGACCGCCGACGGCGTGCCGCGCTACGTGCCGAACGCGCTGGTCGATCGCATCGTGGGACTGACCGCGGTCGGCGCGATCTGCGCGAGCCTCGTGCATCGCGACAAGACCGGGCAGGGGCAGCGTGTCGACATCCCGATGTTCGAGACCATGGCCGGCTTCGTCATGGGCGACCATATGGGCGGCCTCACCTACGATCCGCCGCTCGACCGTGGCGGCTACAAGCGCCACCTGTCGCCGGACCGCCGCCCCTACAAGACGAGCGACGGCTATATCTGCGTGATCGTCTACAACGACAAGCAGTGGGACAATTTCTTCACCGCGATCGGGCGCGACGATCTCCGCGAGGATTCGAGATTTGCGACCTTCGCCGGCCGTGCCGCCAATATCGATTGCGTCTACGCCGAGCTTGCGCGCATCCTCAAGACCAAGACCACCGCGGAGTGGAACGAGATTCTCGAGAAGGCCGACGTGCCGGTCATGCCGATGCACGATCTCGAGACCCTGTTGCAGGACCCGCACATCGTTGCAACCGATGTGTTTCCGGTCATCGACCATCCGACCGAAGGTCGCATCCGTAGCATGAAGGTCTCGGCGCGCTGGTCGGAGACGACAGCCGAGCCGAAGCGGCTCGCGCCGCGGCTCGGCGAGCACAGCGTGGAGATCCTACGGGAGGCCGGTTTCTCCGCCGACGAGATCGCCGCCATGCGCCGCGACGGCGTCAGCAAGACACCAGAGAACTAGGACAGAGACTGATGGATTTTGCGCTCTCGGCCAACCAGGAATCCATCCGCGATGCAGTGGCAAAAATCTGTGCGCGCTTTGACGACGCCTATTGGCTGAAGAAGGACAAGGAGGGCGGCTACCCCGCCGACTTCCACCGCGCACTGGCGGATGCCGGCTGGCTCGGCATCTGCATCCCCGAGGAATATGGCGGCTCTGGGCTCGGCATCACCGACGCCGCGATCATGATGCGCACGATTTCGGAATCCGGCGCCGGCATGTCGGGCGCGTCGGCCGTGCACATGAACGTATTCGGGCTCAATCCGGTGGTCGTGTTCGGCACCAAGGAGCAGTGCCAGCGCATGCTGCCGCCGATCATCGACGGTCGCGACAAGTCCTGCTTTGCGGTGACCGAGCCGAACACCGGGCTCAACACCACCCAGCTCAAGACTCGCGCGGTGCGCAAGGGCGACAAATACATCGTCAACGGCCAGAAGGTCTGGATCTCGACCGCGCAGGTCGCCAACAAGATCCTGCTGCTGGCGCGCACCACGCCGCTGGAAGAGGTGCGGACGCCGACGCAGGGCCTGAGCCTGTTCTACACCGATTTCGACAAGCAGCGCGTCACCGTGCACGAGATCGAGAAGATGGGCCGCAAGCCCGTCGATTCCAATGAATTGTTCTTCGAGAATTTTGAGATTCCAGTCGAGGATCGTCTCGGCGAAGAGGGGCGCGGCTTCGAATATATTCTGCACGGCATGAATCCGGAGCGCATCCTGATCGCGGCCGAAGCAGTCGGGCTCGGCAAGGTCGCGCTGTCGCGCGCGCAGGCCTACGCCAAGAGCCGCATCGTGTTCAACCGCCCGATCGGCATGAACCAGGCGATCCAGCATCCGCTCGCCAAATGCTGGATGGAGCTGGAGGCCGCATGGTTGATGGTGCTGTCGGCCGGATGGCACTACGACAACGGCCTTCCTTGCGGGCCGGCCGCCAACTCGGCAAAATTCCTGGCCGCCGAAGCCGGCTTCCGCGCCTGCGAACAAGCGGTGATGACCCATGGCGGCTTCGGCTACGCCAAGGAATATCACGTCGAGCGTTACTTCCGGGAATCCCTGATCCCGCGCATCGCGCCGATCAGCCCGCAGCTCATCCTGAGTTTCATCGCCGAGAAGGTGCTCGGGCTGCCGAAGTCGTATTGAGGGTGGGTTGAGTTGACGATGGCGCATCCACCATTCACGCCGTCATTCCGGGGCGTGCGCAGCGCGAGCCCGGAATCCATTTCTCCTCTTTCGCATGTTTCGCATGCGGCCCGATGGATGCCGGGCTCGCCGCTGCGCGGCGCCCCGGAATGACGGAGGAGGAAGTAGCGTCATGAGCTTCATCACCGGCGTCGGGCTGACCTCATTCGGCAAGCACGAAGGCTCGTCCTCGCTCGACCTCATGAGCAAGGCGGCGCAGCTTGCGATCTCGGACGCCCGGCTGCAGCGGTCGGAGATCGATGGCATCCTCTGCGGCTACTCCACGGTGTCGCCGCGCATCATGCTCGCGACAGTGTTCGCCGAGCATTTCGGCATCCGCCCGTCCTATGCCCATGCCGTGCAGGTCGGCGGCGCCACCGGGCTCGCGATGACCATGCTCGCGCATCATCTGGTCGATGCCGGCGTGGCCAAGCATGTGCTCGTGGTCGGCGGCGAGAACCGGCTGACCGGACAGAGCCGCGACGCCTCGATCCAGGCGCTCGCGCAAGTCGGCCATCCCGATTACGAAGTGCCGCTCGGGCCGACCATTCCCGCCTATTACGGCCTCGTCGCCTCCCGCTACATGCATGAATACGGCCTCACTGAAGAAGACCTCGCCGAATTCGCCATGCTGATGCGCAGGCACGCGCTGACCCATCCCGGCGCGCAATTCCACGACCCGATTACGATCGCTGACGTGATGGCTTCGAAGCCGGTGGCGAAGCCGCTGAAGCTGCTCGATTGCTGCCCCGTTTCCGACGGCGGCGCGGCATTCGTGATCAGCCGCGAGCGGATTGGCGATGTCGGCGTGCGTATCCGCGGCTGTGCGCAGGCCCATACGCATCAGCATGCCACCGCCGCGCCGGCTTTAAGCGAACTCGGTGCCGAGATCGCGATCGCCAAGGCCAAGGCGGCCTCTCACGTTGCGGTCTCCGATGTGCGCTATGCAGCGGTGTACGACAGCTTCACCATCACGCTTGCGATGCTGCTCGAAGATCTCGGTCTGGCAAAGCGCGGCGAGGCTGCCGCGCGCGTGCGTGCCGGTTACTTCAATCAGGACGGCGAGATGCCGCTCAACACCCATGGTGGGCTCTTGAGCTACGGCCATTGCGGTGTCGGCGGCGCGATGGCGCATCTGGTCGAGACGCATCTGCAAATGACTGAGCGAGCCGGAAACCGTCAGGTCCGCGATGCCTCGGTCGCGCTATTGCATGGCGATGGCGGCGTGCTGTCCTCGCATGTCAGCATGTTTCTGGAGCGGGTGCGATGAGCGGAAAGCTTGCGGACTGGACCACGGGCGCGGAATCGATCGTCTATCAATCCTGCGCCGCCTGTGGCGCTGCGCAATATTTCCGCCGCAGCTTTTGCGCCGTCTGCGGCGCACCCGATCCGCAGGAGAAGCGCGCCAGCGGGGCAGGGACGGTGTACGCGACCTCGCTGGTCTGCCGCGCCGCCACGCCCGAGACGCGCGCGCATGTGCCCTACAACATCGTGCTGGTCGACATCGCCGAGGGTTTCCGCATGATGGCGCACGGCGAGAACGATCTTGCGATCGGCGACAAGGTGAACGCGCGCTTTGCGCAGTTCGCCGGGCGATTGGTCCCGTATTTTCAAAAGGTAAAGTGAACGACCGTCGTTATTCCGGCGTCATTGCGAGCGTAGCGAAGCAATCCATTTCGCCACTTGCGGAAGCATGGATTGCTTCGCTGCGCTCGCAATGACGGTTGTTGGTTGGGATATGACGACAGTCACCGCCAATAGAGCACAATGCCGGCGATGACGACCATTGCCGTCACCGCCAGCATTTGCGCAAGCGCCTCCGAGGCCGCCCTCCTGGTGGCTTCCTTCATGCCTGTCTCCCTAGACTTGGGCGTGACTCATCGTGGCGCGGAATCCGCGCAAGCGACGGCCTTTTAGATTGGTACTCTCGGAACACCCCGCGTCGGACATTCGCTCTGATTGAGTCCCCACTCGGCGAATATCGACGGTAGCAAGGTCGGCCAGCATTGCGGCGGCATTTTGACTCGGCTGTGTTGCTCCTGCGTCAAGCGCCAGATAGTGTCTTGGACCTTAACGGAACCCACGCAAAACGCGAAAAAAGAAACGAGACGGAAAGAATGGCCCGCATCGAATACAGCGATCCCGCCAAAGCCAGCGATCGCACCCGCGAAATCCTCGACAAGAACCGCAACGCCAATATCTTCCGCATGATGGCGCATTCGCCGAGCTATTTTGAACAATATTGCCGGCTCGGCGGCGCGATCCGCCACAGAGGCGAGCTTGATCCGATCGTGCGCGAGCTTGCGATTACCCGCACCGGAATCCTGTGCGAAGCGCCATACGAAATCGTCGCGCACAAACGGATCGGCAAGAATGTCGGCGTTACCGACGAACAGAACGAAGCTCTGGAGAATTGGCAGTCCGCCACTTGCTTCAACGACGTACAGCGCGCCGCACTCGCCTTCACCGATGAGATCGTCAAGCTGAAGAAACCGACGGACGCCACCTTCAAGGCGATCGCCTCGAAACTCTCGCCAGCCGCGCTCGTCGAATTGCAGCTCTCGGTCGGCTTCTACATCATGACTTCGAAATTCCTCGAGACGTTCGAGATTGATTTGCAGCCTGTCACGGAAGTGGTGGGCTGAGTCTTAGCTAAGGCCGCGAGCTCCCTTCGCCTCGCCCCGCCTGCAGGGAGAGGCCGGATCGCATCGTCGGATGCGATCCGGGTGAGGGGCTGCCTCCGCGAATACAACTGGCAGCAATGTTCGCGGAGGCAGCCCCTCACCCTAACCCTCTCCCCGCGAAGAGCGAGGAGAGGGAATGAAGAGAGATTACGTCGACGTCAGCAGATCCACCTTCGCGTTCGCGACGATCAGCCGGTCGGCGAGCAGTTGCGCGAGGTTGCGCATGATCCGCTCGCCGGCGCGTGGGTGCTGCTTGCGGAATCGTTCGAAGTCGCGCAGCGGAATCTCCCAGGCGGTCGCGGCCTGGTCCGCCAAGACGTCGGCGGAGCGGACCGGCTCGATCAGCGCCATCTCGCCGAATGCCATGCCGGCGGTGAGCGTCGCCAGGCGGACGCCGTCGGGCAGGGTGACGTGTACGACGCCGCTGCGCAGGAAGAACAGCGAGCGTGCGGAATCGCCGGCGGAGATGATCTTCTCGCCGGAGCGGTAGGTATGGGTCGAGGCGAGTGACGCCAGGTCGGTCAGCTCTTCCACGCTCAATCCGGCCAGCAGCGGCTGCTCGGACAATTCGGTGGTCTCGAAGAAATCGATCGAGCCGCCACAGCGGTAGACGATCTGGTCCTCCGCCCATTCGATCGCGGTATCCAGCAGGTAGAAGTCCCTGATGTTGCCGAGCTTGGCAGTCCATTCGCGCAGCGTCTTCCATTCCGTCGACGTGCGTTTGATTCCGGACAGGATCACGGTAACGCCGAGCGCGGCCAGTTCCTCGAAGGCCTCCGCCACCAGCCGCGCGCCGGCGCGGGTGGTGGAGGTGACCCGGTGCAGGTCGAAGACGACGAATTGCGGCCGCGGCTCCGAGGCCAGCCGCCGCGACACGTAGTCGACGGCGGAAAGCGACAGCGTGCCGACCAGCTCGATGATCCGCACTTCCTCGTGGTGCGCGGCGAGGATGGCGCGCTCCTGCGGGCGGCGGACGCGGCGGGACGGGCTCTTGCCGATATTGTAGTCGGCGATGATGCTGGTGCGCGCATCGTCGCTGCGGTTGAGCATATGCAGGTCGTAATGCGAGGACAGCGCCTCGCACACCTTGATGCCGCGCACGCTGTTGCCGTGCTTGTCGAGCTTGGGCGAATAGCTGCCGAGCCCGAGCCGCGCCGGCAGCGCGGCCAAAATGCCGCCGCCGACGCCGCTCTTGGCGGGGATGCCGACGCGATAGATCCATTCGCCGGCGAAATCGTACATGCCCGACGACGTCATCACCGAGAGCGTGCGCGAGATCGCATACGGCGTCATCACCTGCTTGCCGGTCACCGGATTGATGCCGCGATTGGCAAGCGTTGCCGCCATGATCGCGATATCGCGCGCGGTCACCAGCACCGCGCATTGCCGGAAATAGACATCCAGCACAGAGGCGACATTGTCCTTGATCACGGAATTGGTGCGCAGGAGATAGCCGATCGCCCGGTTGCGGTCGCCGGTCGTGCTTTCGGAAAGATAGACGGCCTCGTCGAGCGCGAGCTCGCGTCCGGCAAAGCGGCCGAGCGCCTGCCGGATATAGTCGAAGGCGGCATCGCCCTTGGCCTCATGGATCAGCCCGGTGCAGGCGATGGCGCCGGCATTGACCATCGGGTTGAACGGATGGTTTTCCGCGTTCAGTCGGATCGAGTTGAAGGGGTCGCCCGATGGCTCGACGCCGATCGCGCTTTCCACCCGCCCTGCGCCCAGCGTGTCCAACGCCAGCGCGAACACGAAGGGTTTGGACATCGACTGGATCGTGAAGGGCACCTTGGTGTCGCCGACCTCGTATACGTGGCCGTCGAGGGTGGCGAGGCTGATGCCAAAATGGGCAGGATCTGCCTTGCCGAGCTCGGGAATGTAATCGGCGACGGCGCCACCGGTCTCGGCAGCGAACTCGTCGTGGCATGACTGCAGGAACCGCAGCAGAGGCGGTCTTGAGCGGGTCCAGGCCGTGGCGCTGGCGGAAGAAGGAGGCGGCTCGGGTTTCATCGCCTCCTTTTGTGCAACGCAATCAGGGAGCGCGCAACTGGTTCGCTAGTAGCGGCTGCCGCCGGACAAGGAGCAGCGCGATCAGGACCGTCGGCACCAGGATGGCAAGGCCGAGCAGCGTCACCTGCATCTGCGACAACGGGTTGATGCCGCCGCCGGGCGTCGCCACCACGAACCCGCCGATCACGAGCAGCACCCGCAGCGGCCATTCCAGCGCGCCTGCGCGGCTGAGATCGCCGACGAAGGCCTGATACCCCTGGATGCCGCCGCAAATGAACAATGTGCCGAAGGCGGCAAGCGCCATCAGGCCGAGACCGGTGAGATAGGGGCTTGGTCCCTGCAGCACCAGCGCCGGGTTCAACACGAAGAAGAACGGGATGAAATAGATGATGCTGCCGACCCACATCGACTCCCGCCCGGTTTTCATCGCCGGCGATCCCGCGATACCGGCAGCCGCGAAGGAAGCGATCGCAACTGGCGGGGTGATCGACGACAGCATGCCCCAATAGAAGATGAACATGTGCACCGCCATTCGATTCAGCCCGAGCTTCTCCAGCGCCGGCGCCACCAGGATCGCGAGGAAGATGTAGCAGGCCGTGGTCGTCAGTCCGAGCCCCAGGATCAGGCTGGTCAAGGCGCACATCGCCAGCAGCAGGAAGGCGTTGTCGCCTGCGAGCGTCAGCAGGTCGTTGGCGAGGCTCGAGACCACGCCGGTCATCGAGAACGCACCGATCAGAAGCCCGCAGCCGGCGAGGATGCCGACCAGCTCCACGAAGGTGCGGCCGTTGACCTCGAGGAATTTTGCGATCGTGGCCCAAGTCCAGCGCGTGTCCTTGGAGAAGATCTGGTTCAGCACCAGCAGCAGCGCGGTGGCATAGAACGGCGCGTGGCTCTCGCGTTTGAAGTAGAGCAGCATCATGATCAGCAGCGCGATGACGAACACGTAGTACCAGCCGGACTTGAGGGTATCGATCACCCGCGGCAGCTCGGCGCGCGGGATGCCCTTCAGGCCGTGACGCGCGGCATAGGAGTCCACCTGCATGAACAGGCCGATATAATAGAGGGCGGCGGGAATGATCGCAGCGACCGCGACCTCGGCGTAGCTGATGTTGAGGAACTGTGCGATCACGAAGGCGGTGGCGCCCATCACCGGCGGCGCCAGCACGGCGCCGGTCGAGGCGCAGGCCTCGATCGCGCCGGCATAGGAGGCGCGGAAGCCGCTACGCTTCATCACCGGGATGGTCATCGTGCCTGCGGTGAGCACGTTGGAGATGATCGAGCCGGACATCATGCCGAGCAGGCCGCTCGCGAAGATGCAGACCTTTGCCGCCCCGCCGCGGAATGTGCCGCACAGCGCAAAGGCGATGTTGATGAAGAATTTTCCGGCGCCCGTCATCATCAGCGCGGTGCCGAACACGAGGAAGCCGATCACGGTATCGGCAAAGGCCTGGATCGGAATCCCGAGCAGGCTCTCGCCCGAGAGCACGTGGTAGGCGGTGGCCTGGTCGAAGGTGAGTTCGGAGCCGCGAAACGGCCCGAGCCATTTGGCCTCGGCAAACAGCGGATAGACGGTGAAGGGGAACACGCTGAGCAAGAGGCTCCAGCCGCCGGTGCGGCGCAGCGCCTCCATCAGCATCGCCCACATCACGACGCCCGCAATGAGCACGTTGCGCGGCGCGCCGTCGGATTCCCAGCCGTACTGCGCGGCCTTGCGGATGTTGAGCATCAGCCAGATCGCGGCCGCAAACGTCAGCACGAACAGGAGAAGATCGTACCAGGGAATCCGGTCGAGTGGCGCGGTCCCCGTTCCCGGAAAGATCAGGAAGGTGAACGGCAGCATTAGCGCGATCAGCAGATAGAAATATTCGGTGTTGAGCTGGGTGTAGCCGATCAGGAAGCGCAGCGAGAATTGCTGATTGATGCAGAGCAGGATGGTGGCCGCGGTCGCGACCACCAGCGCCCAGCGCCAGCCGCCGCGCAAGCTGCGAACGCGCGTGACCTCGGCCTCCTGCATGTTGCCCGCGCCGGCATGGGGATCTTCGAACTCGATCCTCTTCGGCGGCGCGGCCATGGCGCTATCGAGCGGAGAAGCTGACATCAGAAGATCCCCACAATGGCGTTAGCTTGCAGTGGAAGCGCGCGGCTTTATTCAAAGCCGTTCGGCATGTTGGCCTTGGCAAGCGCTGCCGCGCGCGCCTTCATCCAGCCTTCCAGGAACGCCTTCTCATCCGAGGGCGGATTTGACTTGCCATATTCCGCCCAGGCGGCGGTGAGCACGTCCTGGCGCTTGAACAGCGCGTTGTTGTGAGCCTCCTGCTGGTCGCTCCATTGGCCGGCTTCCTTCAGCGCCTTCACCGCGCCGGCATGCACCGGTACGACCCAGTTCTTGGTCTGCCGGTCCGCGGCAAGCCCGCTCGCGCCCGGCGCAGACTCCTTGTAGGCGTCGTAGTTGACGATCATCGCCTTGGTGATGGCGTAGACCTGGTCCGCCGGCACCGACGCGTAGGCGACGAAGATCGGGTAGGGATAGGTGCCGAGCTCGATCGGCTTTTCGGGCGAGATGCCGGCGCCGCAGGTCGCGCGATGTGGGAAGAAGAACGAGCCGACCTTCTGCACCCGTTCCCATCCGGCCTTGTCGTCAGGCGGAAGCGGCGGCCAGATCAGTCCGCGCGGCGAGGTCTCGGCTTCCTTCGCGGGTCCGGTGATGGTGGTGCCGAAGGCAGCGTCGGCGTCGTTGTTGATCAGGCCCTTCCACATCGCGCCGTAGCTTGCGAATTCGACGGCCTTGACGTCGGTCTGCTTGAGGCCGCCGAAGGCGAGAATGGCAAGCGAGTTCTGGTTCAGCGCGGGCGAGCCGACCACGAAGCCGACGCGCTTGCCCTTGAGATCCTTGATGTCCTTGACGCCGATATCGGCGGCCACGCCGAGCGAGCCGGCATTGCAGTCGACCGTGGACAACAGGAGTTGCAGCGGCTGCGGTCCCCATTCCTTGGCGCCGAACTCGAACACGCCTTCCTGCGCGAAATAGGTGCCCGATCCCATCGCCGACATCAGCGCGCGCTTGGCGCGCAAGGGCGCCAGCCGCGCCACGTCGTTGCCTGCCGGTAGCACGCGGAGGTCGGTGCCGTACTTGTCCTTCATCATCTTGCCGACGCCGACCGCGATGTTGAATCCCGCGGTTCCCGTGTCGTAGGCGGTCACGCCCATCGTCGGCGGCAGCTTGATGTCTTCGGCGAGTGAAGGTCCGGACGCGAGTAAGGTGACGCCGAGCGCGAGCAGACGAAGGATCATGATTCCTCCCTGATGTTTCGCTACGCGAAACTTGTTGTTTGCGAGGATCATTGCATCGCATTGCGATGATGGCAACGGCGCTCCGTTGGCGCGGCATGCCACCATCGTCGCATCACCGGACAGATTGTCGCGGAGCGAACTTTGAATGTGTGTGCGTCAGGTCTCGACGATGGCGACCGCCTGTCCTTCGGCGATCACGTCGTCGATGCTGACGAGGATCGACTTGACCGTGCCCGCGGCGGTCGACGTTACCGGAATCTCCATCTTCATCGCTTCAACGAGCGCGACCTCGTCGCCGTCGGCGATGCTGGCACCGGCCGCCACTGGTATAGCGCATACACGGCCGGCCACTTCGGTGATGATCTTGATATCTGGCATTCCACGCTCCCCATCCGTTTCGCGAAACGCATAGCGCTCTGCGAACGGCTTTTGTTGTGGCGGCACATTGCCTGAGGTAGCTTGATCTGCAAGTGGAATTTTATTCCGTGTGGCGGAATGGAGCCAATAACAAATGGGAAGACGCTCGGAGCGGCTTAGCCGGCAAGGAATGCTCGCCAGCGATCTCGCAGGCGAGGCCGACGTGATCCAGGTCGTGTCGCGCGCGTTTGATGTCCTCCGATGTTTTGAGGGACATGAGGCGCGGCTCGGCAATCTCGAAATATCGAATCGTTGCGGCCTGCCGCGATCGACAGTGTCGCGGCTCACGCACACGCTGACGCGGATGGGCCAGCTCGTCTATCTGCCGCGCGACCAGAAATATCGGATAGGTCCGAGCGCGGTGGCGATGAGCACCGCGATGATGAAGGGCCTGCAGCTCCGCAACCTGATCCGTCAGCGTCTGCAGGACGTCGCCGATCAATTGCCCGGCACGGTCGGCTTCGTCATCCCCGATCGCTTCCAGCTCGTGTATCTCGAATACGCGCGCTCGGCGAACGCGCTCGGCCTGCATGAGGTCACCGGCAGCCGGATCTCGATGGCGACCACCGCCGCGGGCCATGCCTATACGGCCGCGCTCGAGCCCGAGGTCGGCAACGCCCTGATCGCGGAGATGGAGCGTGAGATTCCCGAAGGCGCGAAGCTGCTCAAGCCGCGCATCGAGGGCAATCGTCGCCACTTGCGCGAGCACGGCTATGTCGTCGCCTGCGGTCTCTGGAGTCCGCACATCAACGGCGTTGCAGTGCCGCTATGGTCGCCGCAATATCAGACCTATGTCGTCGCGACGATCGGCCTGTTGTCGGCGATGTATGACGAGAAGCGGCTGCACAAGGAAGTCGCGCCGCAAATGGTGCAGCTCGGTGCCGCACTCGCCAGCCTGCTCGAAGGCGCCGACAACAGCATCTTCAACAACCGGATCGAGCGAAAATCCATTCCGGCAGCCGTGAACCATAACAAGATCATAAAAGCGGAGGAAAGGAATGAACTGGAAGCCGGAACTCGACGAACTCGCCCGGCGCGAAGCGTTCGCGCGGGAGATGGGAGGCGTTGAGAAGGTCAAACGACAGCGCGATCAAGGCCGGCTTACCGTTCGCGAGCGCATCGACAAGATTGTCGATCAGAAATCCTTCCACGAGATCGGCGCCATTTCCGGGATCGCCGAATATGACGAGAACAACGAGCTCAAGCAGCTAACGCCGGCGAACTGCGTCTTCGGCCGCGCCAAGGTGGACGGCCGTCCGGTGGTCGTGGTCGGCGACGACTTCACCGTGCGCGGCGGCTCGGCCGATGCGTCGATTTCCGCCAGCGCATGATTTCCGGTTGCCGATCATCCGCATGATCGAAGGTTCCGGCGGCGGCGGCTCGGTGAAGACGATCGAGACGCGCGGCGCCGCCAACCTGCCGGGTGGCGTCGGCGGCACGCGCTGGTACTGGTACACGACGGCCAACCTCGCGCGCGTGCCGGTCGTCGGTCTCGGGCTCGGCTCGGTCGCGGGTCTTGGCGCGGCACGCCTGGCGGCGACGCATTATTCGGTGATGACGAAGAGCTCCGCGATGTTCGTCGCGGGCCCGCCGGTGGTGAAACGGCTCGGACAGGATCTGACCAAGCAGGAGCTTGGCGGCGCCGACATCCAGACCCGCGCCGGCGCGATCGACCAGGCGGTCGACACCGAGGAGGAGGCGTTCGAGTATGCGAGGCGCTTCCTCTCCTATCTGCCGCAATCGGTGTTCGAGCTGCCGCCGACCGTTCCCTGCAGCGACGATCCCGAGCGAGCCGAGGAATCGCTGATGAAGGCGGTGCCGCGCAACCGCCGGCAGGTCTACAAGATGCGCCCGATCATCGAGGCGGTCGTCGACAAGGGCTCGTTCTTCGAGGTGAGTGCCAATTTCGGCAAGCCGATCATCGTCGGCCTGGCGCGCCTTGAGGGCAGGGCGGTGCTGCTGCTGGCGAGCGATCCCTTCCACTATGGCGGCTCGTGGACCGCGGAAGCTTGCCAGAAGGTGGTCCGCTGGCTCGACTTTGCCGAGACCTTCCATCTGCCGGTGGTCTACCTCATGGACTGCCCCGGCTTCATGATCGGCCTGGAGGCGGAGAAGAGCGCGACCATCCGCCATGGCGTGCGCGCGATGGCGGCGGTCAACCAGAGCACCGTGCCCTGGTGCACGATCATCGTACGCAACGCCTTCGGCGTCGCCGGGGTGGTGCACCAGCCCGCCAACCGTTTCTCGATGCGCTACGCCTGGCCGTCGGCCTATTGGGGCTCGCTGCCGCTAGAGGGCGGCATCGAGGCGGCCTATCGCGCCGACATCGAGGCCGCGCCCGATCCGGCGGCGAAGCTGAAGGAGATCGAGGACCGCCTCAACAAGCTGCGCTCGCCGTTCCGCTCGGCCGAGAAGTTCTGGGTCGAGGAGGTGATTGATCCTCGCCGGACGCGATCGCTGCTCTGCGAATTCGCGCGCTTGGCCGAGCCGATCCGTAACGTCGGCCCGCCAAGTAACATGTCGACAAGGCCGTAACTGCCGCTCCGTTTTACACCAGTCTCGTCCCGGCCTTGAGCCGGGACCCATAACCACAGGAAAGTGTTGTGGCGCGAGCAAGCGGTTGCGGCGGAGCAGCCAACAACAGCCTGTGGTTGATGGGGTGGACGGCCCCCTACGGCATCAGTTGTGCCAGAATGAGGTTGTCGAAATCTCAAACGAGGGAGCCGTCCGTGACGCAGATTATCCGCATTGGAATGGATACGTCGAAGC
>NZ_JBVAPG010000159.1:0-18011 GCF_055413685.1 Bradyrhizobium sp. LeoA1Lang
GAAAGGAAAAAATGGTCATTCGCATTGCGCTCGCCCGTAAGCTCCTGGTCCGCCTCAACGCCAAAGCACGCGAGGCGCGTGCCGCTTACGCCAATGCAACTTGACAATCCAGATAGTCGCTCGTCCACCATCGCGGCGGCGCACGGCCGGTAACCAAATCCCTTAACAGACCATCAACCCGATCCCGACAAGTCTTACGACTTTGTTAGGGAGATTGCCGATGGAAGCCTTTGCTCTTGAATTCGTGGGAATGGCGATGGTGGCTCTCTGCCTGGTCGTGCTCGCAATGCCCGCCGCACGGCGGCCCTCCAAGCATGGGCGTCACGAGTAGGGCGGCCGCCCGACCACTGTTTTCGCCCGGCCGGCGCCTCCGCGGCCTGTTCCCCGCGGTCTGACCTGAGCCTATGCAGGGCCAGAATTGCAGCCAAGCCCCTTGACATACCTGCGCTTTCGGCAGAACGCGTGTCGGAAGCGTCATGGACTGTTCATGGATCTGATCAACACCACCTGGGAACTGCAGGCGGCCTGCGACCGCTTGGCCGCCCACCCCGTCATCACCGTCGACACCGAGTTCCTGCGGGAGACGACCTACTACCCCCTACTTTGCGTGCTGCAAATGGCGAGCCCGGATGAGGCCGTCGTGATCGACGCGCTCGCCCCCGGCATCGACCTGACACCTTTCTTTGAGTTGATGGCCAACGAGCAGGTGCTGAAGGTGTTCCACGCCGCCCGGCAGGACATCGAGATCGTCTGGCACCGCGCCAACACCATCCCGCACCCGATCTTCGACACACAGGTTGCGGCCATGGTGCTCGGCTATGGCGACAGCATCGCCTATGACCAGCTCGTCGAGCGCATCACCGGCCATCGGCCGGACAAGACCCACCGCTTCACCGACTGGTCGCGCCGGCCGCTCAGCGCCGAGCAGACTCAATACGCCGTCGCCGACGTCACGCATTTGCGCGACGTCTTCACCGCGCTCGACGCGGACCTGAAGAAGCGCGGCCGCAACGACTGGGTCAGCGAGGAGATGGAGATCCTGACCTCGCCCCGCACCTACGACTTCCATCCGGAGCGCGCCTGGGAGCGGCTGAAAACCAGGGTGCGGAAGCCGCGCGAGCTCGCGGTGCTGATCGAGGTCGCCGCGTGGCGCGAGCAGGAGGCGCAGAGCCGCGACGTGCCGCGCTCGCGCGTGCTGAAGGACGAGGCGGTCGGCGATATCGCAACACATGCGCCGACGTCGCTGGACAAGCTTGCCAACCTGCGCTCGCTGCCGAAAGGATTCGAGCGCTCGAAATGGGGCACGGACATCATCGCCGCCGTGCAGCGCGGGCTCGCCCGCGATTTCGCGAAACTGCCGAAGATCGAGAAGCCGCGCAACAATTCCAATGGTGCAGCGATCGTCGAACTGTTGAAGGTGCTGCTCAGGATGACGTCGGAGCGACACGCGGTCGCAAGCAAGGTGATCGCGACCGTCGATGATCTCGAGCAGATCGCCGCCGACGATCATGCCGACGTCGCCGCCCTGCACGGCTGGCGGCGCGAATTATTCGGCGAGGCGGCGCTCAAGCTCAAGCACGGCCGGCTGGCGCTTGCGATCGACAAGGGACGCGTAGTCAAGGTGGAACGCGCCAAGGAGTAACGGGGTAGTTATCGCCTTGCGCAGACCTAGCGCACTTATGTTGAAATTCCAGGTCGCAAGCAACATTTTGTGCACCTTCATCGCCTAGGTTGCGGCATCATCCCTTTACACGGGACAAGAAACGCATGCCGCATGATCTGGCCGGCAGCGCTGCGCCCATGCAGCGCAAGAAACTTGAAGACGCGCTTCGCCCTGAGTGGGGAGATTTGCGGGTGTTCCTGCTCTGCGCACGGAACCGCAGCTTTAGCCGCGCCGCCGACGTCCTCGGCGTGCCGGCAACCGCAATGATGCGCAAGATCGACAAGCTCGAGGACGATCTCGGCTGCAAGCTGTTTTCACGCGACGAGACGCAACTGGCGCTGACCGGCGAAGGACGGGCGCTGCTGTTCGATGTCGAGCAGATGGAGCGTCTCAGCCTCAACGTCGTCAGGCGCGCGCGTGCGCCGGCGGAGGTGAGCGGCACCGTGCGGATCGCGGTGACCGAGGGACCCGGGAATTTCTGGGTGCTGCCGCGGCTGATCACGTTCGAGCGGACCCACCGCAACATCATCGTCGAGCTGCGTTGCGTATCTGACTGCGCTGAAGTTCCGCGGCAGGAAGCCGACATCTCGCTTCAAATCGAGCGGCCGAGCGATCCCGAACTGATCGCGACAAAGATCGGCCGGTTGCACATCCACGCTTTCGCCTCGAAAGCCTATCGCGATGCCTACGGCCTGCCGACATCGCTCGACGAGCTGAAGCATCATCGCATCGTCAAGCAGGATGGCGTGCCGCATGGCGACGGCACCTACAAGCGGATCCTCGGCGTGGACTCGCTGGAGGGCATCGTCGGCATCTCCACCAATTCCAGCGTGGCCGCGCTCTACGCCGTCGAACAGGGCGCGGGAATCGGCTTCCTGCCGAGTTCGGTGATTGCGCTCGGCGCGCCGCTGGTCGCGGTCGACCTCGGCGTCAACCATCAACTGGATCTATGGCTCTGCTATCATCGCCAGTTCCGCCACTCGGACCGCCACACGCTGATGATCGAATGGCTGAAGAGCATCTTCGATCCCAAGGTCTATGCCTGCTTCCGCGACGAATTCATCCATCCCGACGAACTGACGCCGCTGATGGTGGGATCGCGCGAGCATTTTGGATTGCAGAACTACGTGGCGCCCAAGCCTTTCCCGACCGAGGCGACTACCACTTGAACTCGACGCCGACAGCGCCCTGGTGCGACTGCATCGAGGCGCGGAATTTTCCGTCGTAGTTGAGATAGAGCCGCGCGGTATTGGTCAGGTTGAGCGACGCCACCGCGCCGGCATCCGCGCCATACTGGCTTTCAGCAATGCCCTGCAGCGTGATGCTCTGACTGCCGAGGCTGACGGTGATATCGCCAAAGTTCTGCGCGACATTGTCGACGAACTTGCCATAGGCCGAGAGGTCGAACACCTTCTGGTCGAAGATCCAGTAGTGTCCGACTTCCGCCCCGATCATCACCCGCATCCGCTCCACAGTGGCGGCGCTGGCGAAGACCGGATCGAGGCCGCCGAACTCCTGGAATGATCCGGTCCTGGCGCGGACATATTCGAGGCTCGCCTTCGGCACGATGCGGCTCTGGTCCTTGTCCCAGTAATAGCTGAGCTCGCTCAGCGCGCCATCGAGCTTGGCGTTGTAACCCGCCGTGGCAAGACCAAAGCCGGTGTCGCGGCTGGAGCGGATGTTGCCGAAGCCGTGCACCACAGCGATCGCCCAGGTCCACGGCCCCTTGTCGACGGTGGCGTGGGCGCCGAACTGGGTCAGGTCGATGGCCGCCGATTGCAGCGCGAGCGGCACATCGATGTCGGTGCGACTCTGGTCGACGGAGAAGCCGAGATTGACGCCCGGCGCGATTCGCGCACCGATGCCGGCCACCCCGCCCCAGGTCTTGCGGCGGTCGCCGACGAAATCCCCGACTGCGTCGTTGCGCGCCGAGATGCCGTAGCCCTCGAACCAGGTGCGGAGGAAGCGCGGCGCCTCCACGCTCTCGGAGGCACCTCCTCCACCGGGGTTGGTCCGCGCCATGCGGTTGAAGCCGTTGGCCGCCTGGTTGCCGATCCGCTCCAGGAAGTTGCTGCCAAGATTGGCTATCGCCGAGCCCGCCGCGAGATCGGCGTTAACCATGCCGGCTGTCGGCGACGGGATCGGCGTCGGACTTAGGCTCGGCGTTGGACTCGCCGCTGGGGGTGGGGTCGGGGTTGGTGCAGGCGTCGGCGGCCGCGATTGCGCCTGCGCCGAACAGATCGTGCCGATGGCCAGGCAAAGCGCGGCCGCAATCGCCCATGCCAGGCCGCGGCAGCCTCTGACGGAGCTTGCCCCCGACGGGCGCCACGAGCAGCGCATGTATTCAATTCCCAAACGACGCGAGCCTGAAAATGCGTAAAAACAGCTGTAAATATCGGCCGATTTGCCCCTACTTCACCGGGAGCGTCAATCAGCCGGCCTTGCACACTTCGCCTCAGGCCGCAGCATTGTTGTCGATCGGCCACAGGCGTTGCCGCGGAGCACCGATTTTCCGTGGCGCACCAGAGGCTTGCTAACTTGCAGTTTTCGTGTTGCAATCTCCGGCACAATCGGATTGGGCCGTTCGACTGTGCGTTTCGTGACCTTGAAGTCTAAGAATCGGATTTTGATCAGACTGCCGGAAACCGGTTTGTGGCGTGGCACGCGCAAAGCGTGGCCGCGTCTTTTTTACGTCTAGACGAGGAGACAGGCGATGCCGAAGGGTACCGTCAAGTGGTTCAACCCAACCAAGGGTTATGGGTTCATCAAGCCGGCCGTCGGCGACAGGGACGTCTTCGTCCATATCTCGGCGGTTGAGCGTGCGGGACTCTCTACGCTCAACGAAAACCAAACAGTCGAGTACGACCTAGTGGAGAACCGCGGCAAGGCATCCGCGGAAAACCTCAAGGTCTCCTAGACTCCAGTCACGATCAGCTCTGGCACTACCCCCGGCATCACCCCGGGGGGATTTCTTTGACGGACGCGGACGTTGCACTAACTTGCCGCGGGCGAAATCAGCGTGCCGTCTGACGCTGCGTTTCCCGCTGTCTTGCAGACATCGCCTTCCAGCGTGAGCCGGCCTGCCGCAAGCAGCCGCAGCGCTTCCGGATAGATCTGGTGCTCGATCTGGATGACGCGGGCCGCCAGCGTCTCCGGCGTATCGTCATCGGCGACCACGACCGCGCCCTGCACCACGATCGGCCCGGCATCGGTCTCCGGGATCACGAAATGCACGGTGGCGCCCGAGATCTTCACCCCTGCCTTAAGCGCCTGGCCATGCGGATCGAGGCCGGGGAAGCACGGCAACAGCGACGGATGGATGTTGAGCATCCTGCCGTACCAGCGCTGCACGAATTCGGCCGTGAACAGCCGCATGAAGCCGCCGAGGCAGATCAGCTCGACGTTCTTCTCGTCGAGCGCGCGCTGCAGCCTCGCCTCGAAGCCGGCGCGGTCCTTGCCGAACGGCTTGCTCTCGATGACGATGGTCGGAATGCCGCTCGCGCTCGCCTTGGCGAGGCCTGGGGCGTCGGCGCGGTTGGAGATCACGACGACGATCTCGGCCGGAAAGTCGTCCGCCTTCGCGGCATCGATCAGCGCGACCATGTTCGATCCGCGCCCGGAAATCAGGATGGCGACTCTGCGCTTCATTGCGAAAGATCGAGATGGCCGTTGTAGACTACGCGATGCTCGCCGGTCGCGTGGATCACCTCACCGAGCAACGTCGCGGTCTCGCCACTTTCGGTGAAGACCTCCATGACCCGCTCAACCGCATCCGCTTTCACGATCGCGATCATGCCGATGCCGCAGTTGAAGGTGCGCAGCAGCTCGAGCTCGGCGATACCGCCCGCTTCCGCCAGCCATTTGAACACCGGCAGGACCGGCAGCCGGGCGAGATCGATGCCGACACCCAGGTGCTTCGGCAGCACCCGCGGAATGTTGTCGGTGAAGCCGCCGCCGGTAATGTGCGCCAGCCCCTTGATCGCCCCGGTCTCGCGGATCGCGCGCAGGCAGGATTTGACGTAGAGCTTGGTCGGCGTCAGCAGCGCGCCGCCGAGCGTCATAACCGGCGAGAACGGCGCCGGCGCGTCGAAGCTGACGCGCGACTGCTCGACGATCTTGCGCACCAGCGAAAATCCGTTGGAGTGAACGCCGGACGAAGCCAGGCCGATCACGGCATCGCCAATGGCGATATCCGGTCGCGGCAAGAGCGTCCCGCGCTCGGCGGCCCCGACCGCAAACCCGGCGAGGTCATAATCGCCGTCCTTGTAGAGCCCCGGCATCTCCGCGGTCTCGCCGCCGATCAGCGCGCAGCCGGATTCGCGGCAGCCCTCGGCGACACCCGCGACGATCGCAGCCGTCGCCTCCGGATCGAGCTTGCCGCAGGCGAAATAGTCCAGGAAGAACAGCGGTTCCGCGCCCTGCACGACGAGGTCGTTGACCGACATCGCCACCAGGTCGATGCCGATCCCGTCATGCAGCCCGGTCTCGATCGCGATCTTGACCTTGGTGCCGACACCATCGGTCGCGGCCACCAGCACGGGGTCCTTGAAGCCGGCCGCCTTCAGATCGAACAGGCCGCCGAAGCCGCCGATCTCGGCGTCCGCGCCGGCGCGCGCGGTGGCACGGACCATCGGCTTGATCAGATCGACCAGCCGGTTGCCGGCATCGATGTCGACGCCGGAATCCGCGTAAGTGAGGCCGTTCTTGCGCTCGGTCATGCAAAATTCCAGTTGAAGACGGCTGGTTACGAGGAATTCCGCCCCCGCGCAATGGCTCGCAAGGCGGCAGGCGGTATACTATGTAGATAACGACCGGCTCAGCCCCCAGAGGGGCCGAATCTTCCGTAAATTCAGGCCGGTAGCCGGGAAGCGACCGAGTTGAGCATACCCAATATCATCACGCTGGGCCGCATCATTCTGGTGCCGGTCATCGTCTGGGCGATCGTCTCCAGCCAGATGGAAATCGCGTTTGCGATCTTCGTGATTGCCGGCGTCAGCGACGCCGTCGACGGTTTCCTCGCCAAGCGCTTCAACATGACGAGCGAGCTCGGCGCCCTGCTCGATCCGCTCGCCGACAAGGCGCTGCTGGTGTCGATCTATGTGGCGCTCGGGATCTGGGGCGCGGTGCCGCGCTGGCTTGTCATCCTCGTGGTGTCGCGCGACATCATGATCGTGGCGGCGGTGATCGTGTCCTGGCTGTTCGACAAGCCGGTCGAGATAAAACCGCTGATGGTCTCGAAACTTAACACGGGAGCTCAGGTTGCCTTCGCAGCCCTGGTGCTGGCCTCGCTCGGTTTCGGTTTCCAGCCAAGGCCTTATGATCTGATCCTGATGGGATTTGTCACCATCTTTACTTTGGTTTCCGTCTCCCTCTATCTCGTGGAGTGGGTGCGGCACATGAGCACGATCGAAGCGCGCTAGAGCGCTTTCGAGCTAAGAGCGTTTTCGAGCGAAGTGGGCACCGGTTCGCATAGCAATCAAGTTTACGCAGATTGCGTAGACTTATCTGCGCAGAAAACGCGTCAAGAGAATGAAAGCCCCGGAGAGTTTTTGCGTGGCAGGTAGCGTTCACCCTCGTCAGCTTGCGTTGGCGCTGCCGCATGCGGAGAGCCTGACCCGCGACGACTTCCTCGAGGGAACGGCGAATGAGGCCGGCCTCGCTCTGATCGAGAGCTGGCCCGACTGGCCGAACCGCATCATGCTTCTGGTCGGCCCCGAAGGATCGGGAAAAAGCCACCTCGCCGCGATCTGGGCCGAGCGGGCCGGCGCGCGCTCGACAGCGGCGCACGCACTGTCGGCCGAGACCGTGCCGGCGGACCTCGCGACCGGCGCACTCGTTGTCGAAGACTTGAACCCGCACGGCTTCGACGAGCGCGCGATGTTTCACCTGCTCAATCTCGCCCGCCAGGACGAAGCCTTCGTGCTGATGACCGCTCGCATTCCGCCGTCGGCGTTCGAGATCGAATTGCGCGACCTCCGGTCACGGCTGCGTGCGGTGCCGACCGTGTCATTGTTGCCGCCAGACGATCTCTTGTTTCGCGGCCTGATCGTCAAATACTGCACGGACCGCCAGATGACCGTGGACGAATCACTGGTGAGCTATCTCGCCAGCCGGATCGAGCGCTCCTACGCCGCCGCCCGCCAGGCGGTGGAACTGCTCGACACCGAGGCGCTGCGGCTGGGGCGGCCGGTGACGCGGGCGCTGGCGGCGGAACTGTGGCGCCACGCCTGACCCTGTGACTTGACGGCGCTGGCGCGGAGAACGTCAATGTCATCGAAACGTCATCCCCTTATCACAAGGTTTGCGTTGCCTTTGCTTAAGTGGCTCTGGCCCTGAACGCGAATGGATCGAGAACTTCATGGAATCGGCACAACCTATTGAAGTACAAGAGAAAGAACAGGTTGCTGAGAGGCTGCCGGCGATCGCGACGAGCCCCGAACGCTTCATCAACCGCGAGCTTTCCTGGCTGCATTTCAATCGCCGCGTGCTGGAAGAGGCCGTCAATCCCGGCCATCCCGCGCTCGAGCGGGTGAGATTCCTGTCGATATCCGCCAACAACCTCGACGAGTTCTTCATGGTCCGCGTCGCCGGTATCAAGGCGCAGGTCCGTGAAGGCATCCCGGAGCGCAGCCCCGATGGCCTGACGCCATCCGAACAGCTCGTCCTGATCAACCAGACCGTTTCCAAGCTCGCCTCCGACCAGCAGGCGATCTGGAGCGACCTGCGCACGATGCTCTCGGAAGTCGGCATCAACCTCGTCGATGGGCGGGACGTCACCAAGACGGAGCGGGCCTGGATCGAGGATCATTTCCTCCACAGCATCTTTCCGCTGCTGACGCCGCTCGCGATCGATCCGGCGCATCCCTTCCCGTTCATTCCGAACCTCGGCTTCACGGTGGCCCTGCAATTATCCCGGGTCTCCGACGGCAAGGCGATGAACGCGCTGATCCGCATGCCCGGCAAGATCGACCGCTTCATCCGCATCCCCAGTGATGGCCGGCTGCGCCTGATCACGTTGGAGCAGGCCACCGGCCTCTTCATCGGGCGCCTGTTCCCGGGCTACACGGTCAACGGCCAGGGCGCCTTCCGCGTCATCCGCGACTCCGAAATCGAAATCGAGGAAGAAGCCGAAGACCTCGTCCGCACGTTCGAGACCGCGCTGAAGCGACGCCGGCGCGGATCGGTGATCCGGCTGGAGATCGAGGCCAAGATGCCGGAAGAGCTGCGCCTGTTCGTGCAACACGCGCTCAACGCCGCCGATGACGAGGTTTTCCTGGTCGACGGCGTGCTGGCCATGAACGAGCTGTCGCAACTCACCCGGCTCGACCGGCCCGATCTCGAATTCACACCCTATGTGCCGCGTCATCCGGAACGGGTGCGCGACCATGGCGGCGATATCTTCGCCGCGATCCGGCAGAAGGACCTGATCGTCCACCACCCCTACGAATCCTTCGACGTCGTGGTGCAGTTCCTGCAGCAGGCCGCCCGCGATCCCGACGTCGTCGCCATCAAGCAGACGCTCTATCGCACCTCGCAGAATTCGCCGATCGTGCGCGCGCTCGCCGAAGCGGCTGAAGCCGGCAAGTCGGTCACGGCGCTGATCGAGCTGAAGGCGCGCTTCGACGAGGAAGCGAACATCCGCTGGGCGCGCGACCTCGAGCGCGCCGGCGTGCAGGTGGTCTACGGCTTCATCGAGCTCAAGACCCACGCCAAATTATCGATGGTGGTGCGCCGCGAGGGCGGCAATCTCACGACCTATGTCCACACCGGCACCGGCAACTACCATCCGGTGACCGCGCGCATCTACACCGATCTCTCCTACTTCACGTCAGACCCGATCATCGGCCGCGACGCCGCGCGTGTGTTCAACTACATCACCGGCTATGCCGAGCCGAGCGACATCGAGAAGATGGCGGTGTCGCCGCTCACGCTGCGCAAGCGCATGATCGAGCATATCCAGGGCGAGAGCAACCATGCGCGACACGGCCGCCCGGCCGCGATCTGGATGAAGATGAACTCGCTGGTCGACCCCGACATCATCGACGCGCTCTATGAAGCATCGCAAGCGGGAGTGCCGATCGAACTCGTGGTGCGCGGCATCTGCTGCCTCAGGCCGGGCCTGCCCGGGCTTTCCGAGAACATCCGCGTCAAATCGGTGATCGGCCGCTTCCTGGAACACGGCCGAATCTATTGCTTCGGCATGGGATATGGCCTGCCCAGCGCAAAAGCGGCTGTGTATATCTCCTCTGCCGACATGATGCCGAGGAACCTCGACCGCCGTGTCGAAGTGCTGTGTCCGCTGCAAAATCCCACGGTGCATCAGCAGGTTCTCGAACAGATCATGGTCGCGAATCTGAAGGACACCGAGCAGAGCTGGCAATTGTTGCCCGACGGATCGTCAACGCGTATGAAGGCCGCGAAAGGCGAAGAGCCTTTCAACCTTCATAATTACTTCATGACGAATCCAAGTCTGTCGGGCCGTGGAAAGTCTCTCAAGGAATCTTCGCCCCGCCGGCTTACTCGCCGCAACGAGCGCTAGCCACCACAAGGGGACTTTCCGGTGAAGCGACCGCGCAAGCGCGCTACCAGCGTCGCTGTCATCGATATTGGCTCCAACTCGGTGCGTCTCGTGATCTACGAGTCGCTGTCGCGCAGCCTCATCACGCTGTTCAACGAGAAGGCGCTGTGTGGTCTCGGCCGCGAGGTGCAGAGCACGGGGCTTCTTGCGGAGGATGCGGTCGCAAAAGCGCTGACGGCGCTGCGGCGGTTTCGCGCGCTGTGCCGGGTCCAGAGGGTCGGCCACGTCTATGCGATCGCGACAGCGGCCTGTCGCGACGCCAGGAACGGTGCTGATTTCATCGCCGAGGCCGAGCGCATCTGCGGAACGCGGATCGAAATTCTATCGGGTCCACGGGAAGCCAAGCTCTCCGCCCTGGGCGTCGTCTCCGGCGTGCACAAGCCCGACGGCATCGTCGGCGATCTCGGCGGCGGCTCGGTCGAACTGATCGACGTCAAGGGCAATCGCGTCCACAGCGGCGTGACGCTGCCGCTCGGCAGCCTTGCGCTGCAGGACCTCTCGGACAAATCGCTGAAACGCGCCGAGCGCATCGTCCGCAACGAGCTGTCTGAGGTTCCGCAGCTCAAGGCGGGCCGCGGCCGCAATTTCTACGCGGTCGGCGGCACCTGGCGCGCGCTGGCGCGCATCCACATCATCCAGAGCGGCTATCCGCTCAAGGTGATGCATGGCTATTCGATTCCCGCCGCCGACGCGCTCGATTTCGCGCAGCGCTTGCGCCGGCTGGCGGCAACCAACATGCTCGCCAATATCGAGGCTGTGGCCGACGCGCGGCGGCCGCTGCTCACCTACGCCGCGCTCGTTCTTGAATACATCATCCGGGTGGCAAAGCCGAAGACGATCGTGTTCTCCACCTTCGGCGTGCGCGAAGGCCTGTTCTACGAAATGCTGCCGCCAGCCGAGCGCGCCAAGGATGGCCTGATCTGCGCAGCGCAGACGATGAACGGCCTGCTCTCGCGGTCGGCGCGCCATGCCGAGGAACTGATCGCCTGGACCGATCGGCTCGTGCGTGTCGTGAGGCTGCGCGAGACCGACGAGGACCGCAGGCTGCGTCATGCCGCCTGCCTGTTGTCTGATATCGGCTGGCGCGTGCATCCCGATCACCGCGGCGAGGAGACGCTCAGCCTCATCACCAACGGCAATTTCGGCTCCATCACCCATCAGGGCCGCACCTTCGTCGCGCTCTCGGTGTTCTACCGCTACGCCGGCTTGAGTCTTGAGAACGAACCGCCGGAAATCGTGCAGGAGATGGTGCCGCATACGATGCTCGAACGCGCGCGCCTGCTTGGCGCCGCGTTTCGCGTCGCGCACCTGATCTCGGCAGCACGACCCGGCGTGCTGCCGTCGACGCATTTCCGCACCGACGGACGCAAACTCATGCTGGTGTTCGAACACCGGATGGTCGATCTCGTCGCCGACCGCGTCGGCAGCCGCTTCAAGCAACTGGCGCGTCTGGTCGGGCGCACCGGTTCGATCGTGCGGCGCTAGAGCATGATCCGGAAAAGTGGAAACCAGTTTTCCCTCGCGACAAACGCGAAGCGTTTGCGCGGAGATCATGCTCAAACAAAGAGTGCCGTAGCCCGGGTGAAGCGCCAGCGTAACCCGGGGGTCGCTCGCAACGCGGCTGCAGGTGTCCCGGGTTACGCGTTCCGCTCCACCCGGGCTACATGCTGTCCGCTGATCGCGGCACAGTGGAGGAGCGATGCAGGACATTCAGGCGCTGCAGCGATACGCCACGCTCGACGTCTGGCGCGAGCGCTGGTCGACGGTGGCGATGATTGCTGTGGCCCTGGTGCTGGCGCTCGGCCTGTTCGCGCTGATCTGGATGGCTCTGCGTAGCCCCGAGCCGGCGCGGCGCGAGCCGACGATCATCCAGCTTCTGCTTGTTCCCCCGCCACCTCCGCAGCGGCCTCCCGAGCCGGCGAAGGAGACGACGCAGCGCACTCTGCAGGCGCCGCCACCCGTCCCGGTCCCCCCGAAGAAGGTGGTGAACAATCGCCGGGATTCCGTCGCAGCCGCGCCGACACCGAAGCCGAAGCCCGCGCCGCCGCAGCCGAAGACAAAACTGCCCCCGGTGTCGGATCCGTTGAGCCTGGACGCGCCTCCCGATTGGAGGCAGGCCGCTCTGCCGAAGGGATCCAACGCCGGCACTCTCATCGGCGGGGACGGTGACAACGGCGGAGGCAGCGGCTGCGGCACCGCCAGCGCCTATCTCACGATGATCACCTCGCAACTCCGCAACGTGGTCGAGCGCAACGCGAGAGCGGACAGCCGCAAGTTCCAGGCCCAGGCCCAGCTCTGGTTCGACGACCTCGGAAACGTGCAGCGGAGCCAACTCGTGCGATCGGCTGGAAATGCCGATCTCGATGCCACGATCACAAAGCTGCTGAAGGAAATCAGTATCGGCAGGGGACTGCCGCGGTGCGTCCAGCCCATTACGGTCTGGGTCGGCAACCCCTGGACCGGCGTCTTCAGGGACGCCGACAACAAGCCGGTCACGCCAAGCCATGTGGAGGTCTGGCGAACGTATCGCCGTCCCTAGAGCATAGCCCCGAAAAGGTTTTCCGAGCAGACCATGCCCAAGTGAGTCAGGCCGCCTTGGCGGCCCGCTCGGCGTGATGCATTGCGCGTCGGCGCCAGATCGATCCGACGACCAGCACCACGATGACGCCAAGCAGCGCCAGCGCGATCTCGCCGCCATGGCCGCCGCCGGCAAAATGCGGACCGATGCCGAGCGCCCCCAGCCAGGAATCGAGCGCGCCGCCGACCGGTCCGGCAAACAGCGCATCGAGCTTCGGATCGACCGCCGGATCGGTCGCGATCACATCGCCGGCGATCCACCCGAGCAGCGCCGCGCCGGCCCAGACCAGCACCGGCAGCTTGTTGAGCAGCGCCATGATCAGCGCCGCGCCCGCGACGATCAGGGGTACGCTGATCGCAAGACCCAACACCAGAAGCGGCACGCTGCCATTGGCCGCGGCGGCAACCGCGATCACGTTGTCGAGGCTCATGACAATGTCGGCGACGACGACGATCTGCACCGCCGCCCACAGATGCGCGGCCGCATCCACGCTGTCCTCGTCCTCGTGTTCGGGAACGAGTAGCTTTGCCGCGATCACGATCAGCGCCAACCCGCCGACGAGCTTGAGGTAAGGGAATTCCATCAAGGTCGCGACGATGCCGGTGAAGATGATGCGCAGAATCACCGCGGCCGCCGCGCCGAAGATCATGCCCCACAACCGCTGGCGCGGCGCGAGCCCGCGGCAGGCCAGCGCGATCACCAATGCGTTGTCGCCCGACAACAACACATTGATCCAGATGATCTTGCTGACGGCGACCCAGAACGTCGTGGTCGCCATCTCGCTCTTGAACTGCGTGAAGAAAGCCGCGAGGTTCGCGGGATCAACGATCTGCCACAGCCAGTCCACAGCGCTTCCTTTCGGCCTTGCGACCACCCCTGGCGACGCTCAAGCCGCCGCAACTTCGTTGTATTAGAGCACGATCCGGAAAAGTGGATACCGGTTTTCCCTCGCGACAAACGCGAACCGTTTGCGCAGGAAGATCATGCTCAAACAAAGAGCTAAAGCGGGATGACGATTCGAAGAAAAGTCATCACGCTTTAGAGCGTTCTCGAGCGAAGTGGATACCGGTTCGCCTGAAGAAAACGCGTCAAAACTAAAATCCAGAGCTTCGGTCCTGATTCAATCAGAACCGAAAATGCCCTAGCCGACGATCTCGTTGCCCGAGAAGAACTGCGCGATCTCGATCACGGCCGTCTCCGGGGCATCGGATCCATGCACAGAATTCTCGCCGATCGATTTCGCATGGAGCTTGCGGATCGTGCCTTCGGCGGCCTTGGACGGGTCGGTGGCGCCCATCACGTCGCGATATTTGGCGATCGCCCCCTCGCCTTCCAGCACCTGGACCACGACCGGGCCGGAGGTCATGAACTCGACCAGCTCGCCGAAGAACGGGCGCGCCTTGTGGACGGCATAGAAGGTCTCGGCCTGCCCGCGGGTCATGCGAATCCGCTTCTGGGCCACGATCCGGAGCCCGGCCTTCTCGATCAGTGCGTTGACCGCGCCGGTCAGGTTACGCTCCGTCGCGTCGGGCTTGATGATCGAGAAAGTGCGTTCAATCGCCATGATATCGTCCTTGCAAACGCTGGTTAACGAGTTGCGGGGCTTATATCGGCGTGATCCCGCAACGGCAAGCGACCCGGTGTCGCCCTGGCCTTAGAGCATGATCCGGAAAAGTGGAAATCGGTTTTCCGAAAAGATCACGCTCAAACAAAGAGATGAGATCATGATCCGATCCGTCTAATCGGATCATGATCTGGTTTCGGCACGATTTGGCGACCAGGGATCGGCATCGCCTTCGGGTGGCTCAGGGTTAACCAGGCCGGATTACGACAATTTCACGAACGTGAACCCATTCTGTAGCTGGCGTCGCGCTCCCGTTCAGACCGCGCGGTCTAGGCTGTTCACCGATCGGACGCCTTCGAAGCTCATCCACAAAGCTAAATGCGAGGGCGTCACGAGAGACATTGTCACCGCCGGCGCGTCTAACGGGCGCCGAAACTCGAGGAGACGACCATGCTACGTAAATTCTCGCTTGTCGCTCTTGCCGCGGCCTCGCTCGGCGCGGCTGCGCTGGCGCCGACCTCCGCCTCGGCATGGGACGGTTGGCACGGTGGCTGGCATCGTGGCTGGGGCTGGGGTCCGCGCGTCGTTGTCGGCGGTCCCGCCTACTACGGCGGCCCCGGCTATGGCGGCTGCTACACGCGCCGCCTGGTGCCGACCCCCTGGGGCCCCCGCTGGCGCCTCATCAACCGCTGCTATTGACCTGACCTGAGCTCCCCCAGACTTGAGCGCCCCGGCTGCAACGCCGGGGCTTTTTTGCGCACCTGGAACCCACTGGTCTGCTATCTCTGAGCGAGGATACGAGGCGCGACGATTGGAAACAAATTCGGCTCTTGGGACTTGACCTTGCGAGATTTCGTTCAAGCAAGGCGAGATGGAACTCGCCGAGAGACCGATCATGAATAGCCGAAGCCACACTGATTCTGAGCTGCTCGATCACAAGACCTGCCGGTCCATTTGCGACGCGGTTGGCGAACGGCTGCAGCAGAGCTTCCGCCCGGAGGCGTCCCTGACGTCTCATTTGCAGCACCTGCTGGATGAGATGCGCCGACGCGAGGAAGACGGCCTGCATTGACCGCGGCCGCCCTCGGGCAACTCTGCGGAGCTGAAAAGCTAGAGTATAATTTACCGGACTGATGGGCTGCGTTTGGCGGCGGCTCCGGTGACAACGCCGCATGCTTTCCATCTCCGATATCTCCGTCCGCATCGCCGGGCGGCTTCTGATCGAGAACAGCTCGGTACAGATCATCCCAGGCGCCCGTGTCGGCTTTGTCGGCCGGAATGGCGTCGGCAAGTCGACGCTGTTTCATGCCATCCGCGGCGATCTTCCGCTTGAAGCCGGCAGCATCACCATCCCGCCACGCTGGCGGATCGGCAGTCTCGCGCAGGAAGCGCCCAATGGTCCGGAAAGCCTGATCGAGGTCGTGTTGAAGGCAGATCTCGAGCGCGACGCGCTGCTGCGCGAGGCCGAGACCGCGCACGATCCGCACCGGATCGCGGAAATCCAGACCCGGCTCGTCGACATCGGCGCCCATTCCGCCCCTGCCCGTGCGGCCGCAATCCTCAGCGGCCTCGGATTTTCGGCCGCCGACCAGGCGCGGCCATGCGCCGAGTTTTCCGGCGGCTGGCGCATGCGGGTTGCGCTTGCCGCGACGCTGTTTGCGGCGCCCGATCTGTTGCTGCTGGACGAGCCGACCAACTATCTCGACCTCGAAGGCACGCTGTGGCTGGAGGATCATCTTGCCCACTATCCGCGTACCGTGATCGTGATCAGCCATGACCGCGACCTCCTCGACACCTCCGTGGACCAGATCCTGCATCTCGATCACCGCAGGCTGACGCTCTACAAGGGGACCTATTCCTCGTTCGAGGAACAGCGCGCCACGCGCGAAATGCTCGATGCAAAGCACGCCAAGCGCCAGGCCGAGGAACGCAAGCGGCTGCAGGCCTTCGTCGACCGCTTCAAGGCCAAGGCTTCGAAGGCGCGCCAGGCGCAATCGCGCATGAAGATGCTGGAGCGGAAGATGCTGGAGCGGATGAAGCCGGTCACCGCGCTGGTGACGCAGGACGTGCACGAGATTTCGTTCCCGGTGCCCGAGAGGACGCTGTCGCCGCCGATCATCGCCGTCGATGACGTCGCTGTCGGCTATGATGCGGACAAGCCGGTGCTGAACCGCGTGACGCTGCGCATCGATACCGATGACCGCATTGCGCTGCTAGGTGCCAACGGCAATGGCAAGTCGACCCTGGTGAAGCTGCTCGCGGGCCGGCTCGCGCCGTTCTCCGGCAAGATCACGCGCGCGGAAAAGCTCTCGGTCGGCTATTTCGCGCAGCATCAGGTCGACGAGCTCAATCTCGACGGCTCGCCCTACGACCACATCCGCAAGCTGATGCCGGATGCGCCGGAGAGCAAGGTGCGCGCCCGCGTCGGCGCCATCGGCTTTTCCGGCAAAGCGGGGGATACGCTGGTGAAGAGCCTGTCGGGCGGCGAGAAGGCACGGCTGCTGCTCGGCCTTGCGACCTTCGCCGCTCCCAACATGATCATCCTGGACGAGCCGACCAATCATCTCGACATCGACAGCCGCGCCGCGCTCGCCGAAGCGATCAATGATTTTCCCGGCGCCGTGCTGATGGTCTCGCACGACCGCTACCTGATCGAGGCCTGCGCCGACCGGCTCTGGGTCGTCGCCAACCACACCGTGACGAGCTATGACGGCGATCTCGACGACTATCGCAGGACGATATTGTCCGCGAATGAGATACGCCCGGCTTCGCGCGAACGCAGCAAGGAGAGCACCAAGCCCGAGCGTCCGAAAAGCGAGAAGCGCATCCCGCCGAAGCAGCGGATCGTGCAGGCCGAGGCCGAGATCGAACGCATCACCGGCATCATTGCCAAGATCGACACCGCACTCGCGCTGCCGGACCTGTTCACGCGCGATCCGAAGCAGGCCGCACAACTCGCCCAAGCGCGCGCCGGCGCAGAAACCGCACTGCAGCGCGCCGAGGAAGAATGGCTGGAAGCAAGCTCGCTCTCAGATGAAGCGGCAGGTTAGCCCGCTGCCTCGCGTCCTCATCCCGAGGAGCCGCGAAGCGGCGTCTCGAGGGATAGCCACGGACTCCCCATTCTCCGTCATTCCGGGGCGCGCGAAGCGCGAGCCCGGAATCCATTCAACCACTTGCGCTGGCGGAGAAATGGATTCCGGGCTCGCCGCTTCGCGACACCCCGAAATGACAGCCGAGAAAAATTCGCCAGCTATTTCAACGTGATTTGCCCCGTCCAGTCCTCGCGCAAAAAACATTCCGCTTCCGTCGTCGGGCAAATCAGTGATTTAACTCCGCGCGTCTCACGCGAATGAGGGGCGGCTCGCGATCGTCACGAACGTTGCGGTGAGATGCGGTGGACGCGGGTGTTGCGACTGACGAGCGTGACATCAGCGGACGGCGAAGTCGTGTGGTCCTGGCGCCCCGACGCTGGCGCTAAGTTCTGCGGTTAACCTGCAGAGCGACGGTGGCAAGAAAGCCCGGTCACCGGCTATCCGATTCACACATTTTTGAGCCTCAAAGTGGTGCCGTATTTGATGCGACGGAAGGCTTCGAGGCCCAGGCGCATCACCTTTGGACCAGGCTTTCC
>NZ_JBVAPG010000015.1:0-86460 GCF_055413685.1 Bradyrhizobium sp. LeoA1Lang
AAATCGTGCCACAATGGCCGGCGGTGGGCGTGCTCTTGGTCGATGCTTGCATCAGACTCTCCGATGGTTCGAGTGTGGAAACCCAAACCTACCGGAAAGGGCGCGCTCACCGCCCCATGGAATCTACGAGCTGTCGGCAAAACCCCGTGGATGGCCGTCACCAGCCCGCACCCGCCGCCCCCGGGAGGGTTGCGATGCCGCCCCCCGTCGCGTATCTGCTGTCCATGACAGCCGCCAAGCCCGACCGCTCGCCGTCGACGCCCTCCGTGGCCTCGGCGCATGACAAGATTCTGATTGTCGATTTCGGCAGTCAGGTGACGCAATTGATCGCCCGCCGCGTCCGCGAGGAGGGCGTCTATTCCGAGATCGTGCCATTCCAGAAGGCGGAGGCCGCCTTCAAGGACATGAAGCCCAAGGCGGTGATCCTCTCCGGCGGCCCGGAATCGGTGCATGAGGAGGGCTCGCCGCGCGCGCCGCAGCTCATCTTCGACTCCGGCGTCCCCGTGCTCGGCATCTGCTACGGCCAGATGACCATGGCCGCCCAGCTCGGCGGCGAGGTCGAGGGCGGTCACCACCGCGAGTTCGGCCGCGCCGATCTGGAAGTAAAGACCGCGAGCAAACTGTTCGACGACACCTGGTCGATGGGCGAGCACCACCAGGTCTGGATGAGCCATGGCGACCGCATCACGAAGATGCCCCCGGGCTTCACGGTGGCCGGCATCTCGGCCAACGCGCCGTTCGCGGTGATCCAGGACGAGAAGCGGAAGTATTACGGGTTGATGTTCCACCCCGAGGTGGTGCACACGCCCGACGGCGCCAAGCTCCTGCGCAACTTCGTCCGCAAGGTCGCAGGCCTCACCGGCGACTGGACCATGCGCGCCTTCCGCGACGAGGCGATCGAGAAGATCCGCGCCCAGGTCGGCAAAGGCAGGGTGATCTGCGGCCTCTCCGGCGGCGTCGATTCAGCGGTCGCGGCGGTGCTGATCCATGAAGCGATCGGCGACCAGCTCACCTGCGTCTTCGTCGACCATGGCTTGCTCCGGCTGAACGAGGCCGAGACCGTCGTCGACCTGTTCCGCCATCACTACAACATCCCGCTCGTTCACGTTGATGCGTCGAAGCAATTCCTCGGCGAGCTCGCAGGGGTCACCGACCCCGAGCAGAAGCGCAAGACCATCGGCCGCCTCTTCATCGACGTGTTCGAGCAGGAGGCCAAAAAGATCGGCGGCGCCGAATTCCTGGCGCAGGGCACGCTCTATCCCGACGTGATCGAAAGCGTCTCCTTCACCGGCGGCCCGTCGGTGACGATCAAGTCGCACCACAATGTCGGCGGCCTGCCCGAACGCATGAACATGAAGCTGGTCGAACCGTTGCGCGAACTGTTCAAGGACGAAGTCCGCGTGCTCGGCCGCGAGCTCGGCCTCCCCGAAGCCTTCGTCGGCCGCCACCCCTTCCCAGGCCCCGGCCTCGCCATCCGCTGTCCCGGCGACATCACATGCGAAAAGCTCGACATCCTCCGCCAGGCCGACGCCGTCTACATCGACCAGATCCGCAAAGCCGGCCTCTACGATGCGATCTGGCAGGCGTTCGCGGTGCTGCTGCCGGTGAAGACAGTCGGCGTGATGGGCGATGGGCGGACGTATGAATACGTCGTCGGCCTGCGAGCGGTTACGTCGACTGACGGCATGACGGCGGACTTCTATCAGTTCGACATGTCGTTCCTGGGGGCGACGGCCACGCGGATCATCAACGAGGTGAAGGGCGTGAACCGCGTGGTGTACGACGTGACGAGCAAGCCGCCGGGGACGATTGAGTGGGAATAATTCACGCCCGCCCGGGGGCGATTTGCGGTCTGGATTTTGGGACATCGAACACTACGCTTGGCACAATCATTGGCAATAGCCCGGTGCTGGCTGCGCTTGAGGGCGCTCACGTCACGGTTCCAAGCGCAATCTTCTACAAAGCCGACGCCGGCACCCATATTGGCCGTCGTGCCATCGAAGCTTATGTAGAGGGTGACGCCGGGCGACTGATGCGCAGCCTCAAATCGGTGCTCGGCACGACGCTGATCGACGAGACCACCCGCGTCGGCCGCGCGCGCGTTAGCTTCCGTGATGTCATCGCTTACTATATTGGTGCGGTGAAGCGGCGCGCGGAAGAGGTCATCGGACACCCTTTGTGTCACGTCGTACATGGCCGCCCGGTACACTTCGTCGATGACAATCCGACTGGCGATGCCAAGGCGGAGGCGACTTTGCGCGATATAGCCAAGCAAGTCGGCTTTGGTGACATCTCATTTCAGTTCGAGCCGATCGCAGCGGCGCTTGACTACGAACGTCAAATCGGGACCGAGGAAATCGCGCTGATCGCCGATATCGGCGGGGGAACGTCGGACTTTTCAGTTGTTCGGTTGTCGCCGGAGCGGCATCGCCACGCCGAGCGCAAGGACGATATCCTGGCCAACGACGGCGTCCGCATCGGCGGCACCGATTTCGATCGGTATCTCAGCCTTGGTGTCGTGATGCCGTTGCTCGGCTATCGCTCGGCTATGAAGCGGGAGGATCTGGAAGTCCCGTCGAGCTATTTCCACGACCTCGCGACGTGGTCGAGCATCAACCGCATGTATGACTCAAAAGTCATCAGCGAAATACGTCAGGTGCGTTATGAGGCGAAGCAGCCGGAATTGCTCGATCGTCTGGTGCGGGTGCTCGACGAGCAGCGCGGACACACGCTTGCGATGGATGTCGAAGGCGTCAAGATAGGGCTCTCGGAGACGCCGAAATCCAACATCGCGTTGGAGTGGATTGAGAAGGGCCTGGAAGCCGAGGTACGACGCAGGGATCTGGTCAGTTACACCCAGCGTCTTGCCGACCGCATCGAGGCGCGGATAGACATTTGCCTGAAGCAGGCCGGCCTTGCGGGAGCCGACATCGACGCGGTGTTTCTGACCGGAGGGTCGGTTCAACTGGCCCATGTCCGCAAGGCAATCACGGCGAAACTGCCAGCGGCGCGGGCGATTGATGGAGATACGTTCGGGGCTGTCGGCAAGGGACTGACCATCGAGGCCGCACGGCGTTACGGGACGTCTTAATTTCAGGGGCGTTCATGCCGGCCGCGAGCTGGACCTCCCCGAAGCCTTCGTCGGCCGCCACCCGTTCCCAGGCCCCGGCCTCGCCATCCGCTGCCCCGGCGACATCACGAAAGAAAAGCTCGACATCCTCCGCGAGGCCGACGCAATCTACATCGACCAGATTCGCAAAGCCGGCCTCTACGACGCGATCTGGCAGGCGTTCGCGGTGCTCTTGCCGGTGAAGACGGTCGGCGTGATGGGCGACGGCCGGACGTACGAATACGTCGTCGGCGTGCGAGACGGCAGTCTTACGACTAAATATTTACGTCGGGGAGGGGAAGGGTGGCTGAGGGCTTTAATGAAGTTAGAAGAGATATTCTCCTATTTCTAACATCGTTGCGACAATCGATTGATCGTCCCTTTCGTGAAAGACCTCCTGCCAATGGCGCGGAGCGTGAGCGTTTCATGCGGACCATGATGATGGTTGAAGAGGCGCGCATCCGCTTTAGTACCTACACTCGATATCGAGAAGAGCCGACATTTGATGAGTGGCAAGTTGCTCGAGAAGAGCTCTTCTCTTTTATCAAGAAGTTTGTGCATGCCGGTGGTGTAGATCCGGTTGTGTTCGACCGGCGGTTCATTATTGCCCCGTTGATGAGTCGTGATCGCGATAATCCGACTCCATTCATGCGTCAAATTTTGTCGAACGGGAAAACCCCAATTCGGGTCTCGGACGCATTGGTTAGATTTCAATCTTACCTTAGCGAATACGGTGTTGAATTTTCTGCAGCACAAGGCTCTCTATCGTTTGAGGATTTGGATCGTATAGTCCCTCGACAGCAGGTCGCGCCGGTTCAATTTGACATTGTTGGCGATCGTATCGTAGTCGCCGGTCGTTCGCCTAAGACTGCCGAAGTGGATAGGGCTAATATCCAGTCAGCCTTGGAGCACATAAAAGGTAGCGGCGAACAGCTGGTAAAAAATCTTGAGAATTCCAATTGTGATAAGCGCTTGCTCGATAGCGTTAAGGAGCTTCAGTCTCAGCTAGTATCCGATGGAAACATCGTGAAAATTGGTTTGACGAACATGGCTTGCGGCGTGATGAGCACGCAATTCCAGTCTGAACTCCCCGATGCAATCGTGGCGATGTTCAATTCGTATAGCGCGAGCATTTCGCTATATGTGGCGCAGTTTCCAGAGTGGGACCAGTTTACCCAAAAGGCTGCAGCCATTGCACTCGACGAAGACGATATCGCCGAAGTTGATATCGCTGCCGGCGAGATTGTCGCGGTCTTGACAGAGAATCCTGCGTTGGCCGATCCGGAAGTCCCGAAAACAATTGCATTTGTTCGGCAGTTTATGTCGTTTCCCCGGTGCGTCTTCCAGGCGTGCAGCTTTCGCTATGATCCGAACGATTGAAAATCTCGTTTCCAGCATTCTGCGACATAGTGTGAACTTCTTTAGCAAAACAGCAGAAAAGACGGTTGAGGCGGGGGCCGCGACCGCTTCGAAAGTTATTGTTGCTTTGCTCGGGATAGCCCTGATGAGCGCATCTGGGATAGGCCCGGCGGCAGTTCGTGCGGGTGCGCCGTGGGTTAAACAAGCCGCCGAGATCGTGCAGAAGCAAATCGACAAGGTGGCACAGTGAGCGCTCGCCACCGCAATCTTGATGTCGTGGGGTGGCGGAAACCGCATCCGCATTTCCTGAAATGGCACCGGGCGCATTGCTTCAAGCAATGATTGGTAGAGTGGAATAGCCGAAGGCGCAATCCACCGCATTCCGATTGGTGAAGCGGCGGGTTATGCTTTCGCTAACCCGCCCTACGGGCTGTTTTCTCAGACTTCGCGGCTCAACTCTTGTTTCTCATACGCCCCCATAATCGCATCGGATAGCGCTGACGCACGCGTATCTCCACCCTTGAGCCCGGCCACGCACGCGCCCCATTCATCAGCTGTTCGCGTTTGGAGAGCGCCTAGCAGTCGATCCGGGTCGAAATCGGCTGGCGGCCGCGACATAATCCGAGCTAACCCGCCAAAGATAGCGCCACCGTGACTTAGCTTTTGACCCGGAAATGCCACCGCCATGTTTGTCAGAACGGCCGAGGTTATCGCAGGGCCGAATCGGCGAATTGAGCTTGCTATCGACGAAGTGAAGGCAACTTCGCCCGGACGCCATGCGGTTGACGACGTGTTGCGCGCAATCCGCAGTCCAGCATCTGAAACAAGCTGCTGGATTTCAAGTGCATCCTCATCTGCAGCCGCAAGAGCCGCAAAATAGTCGTCGAGCCGGTTCATTGGCTTTCTCGCTCGGTTAGCAACAATGAACATGCGGGCCTCCTCCTGGATGTTTTCGTATCTGAAGACACAGCAAGGGAGTTGAGGAATGTCGTCCCTCTTGCAAGCGGCCATCCATCGATGCTGTCCATCGATAATCGTGAGCGTCTCGTCGGAGCGTCGGGAAACGACCAGCGGCGCGCATAAACGCCAATCGAACTTGGCGGCGATGCTAGCGATGAGCCGTTGAGAGGCCGCATTCTCGGTCGATCTTTGATAGGCTCCGTCGATCGAAAGTCGACCCAAGTGTATCCATTCTATGGATGGCTGCGAGCCTATCGGCGGCAGATAGTGTGGGCGCTTGTCTGTGAGTTTGCTCCGTGGTCCGGCGGTTCTGTTCTTTGTGCTGGTACCGAACTGTCGTACTTTTCCCGGCCCGACACTTGTTATCGTCGGCTCAGAGCGTGATCTGAGTCCTTCAATGAAGTCGGGAGCCTCGTCTATCGTGCGGACCCATACCGTACCGCAACGCTCTATGACAACGTTACCAATATGGACACGAGCTCGACCGAGCTCGGTTTCTAGAGTAAATGTGCCGTTCGCTTCTATGCCGCCGGCCATATGCGGCGGTATCCAATCCGGCATCGGTAGTTGCCCGTGCTTCCAAATCCGGATTTTGTCTGCGAGCAGGCTGGCCAACGGACGTGGATCGTGTGTCACTGTGCATCTCCCAAATTCGCCGGCCGAAATTGGCCGGCTCTGGAAACGAAGCAGGCGTCAATCAAACCCACTATGAAGGTTCGATAGACGCGTTGACTAATCGGAACGGTTATCGACAGAATTAATATCGCGCTGTTCTTGCATCGGTACTTGATGCATCACGCAGATCGGATTACCGAGCGCAGGGTGGATTAGTCCCGACTCGGAGAGCGGAGACGGAAAGGTAATCCGCCATTTCTCGCGCCAACGATGCTGAGTTACGCCTTCTTCGTTCGCGCGCTGAATCGACGCAGGCGGGTATTCGGCTAATTATCGTAGCACGCAAATAGGGCAGTTTACCCCCGGGGCCCACGCACGCCATCGTGTCCGTGGCGACGCTTCTTCAAGCTGGCCTGACACGACCGGAAGCACGCGTCGATCTGCCGCTCTGTCGGGCGTCTCCCCGCTCTTCGAACGGCGCCCATACGCCGTCAGGCCCACCCCAACCTTCGCGACTTTGTGGCCTTCAAATATTCGGTCGCGCGCTGCTCGAAGAAGTTAGCGCGCGCGACCAGTTCTCGGCGTCGATCACACGGTCGTAGATCGATTACTGCTCCTTCTTGAACAAATCCTGGAAGATGAGCTGGCCCCAAACGCGGCCGCGTGCGTGCACCAGCGCGCCACCCTCGTTGAGCTTTCCCAGCTTGACGGGTGCGAACCCGAGTTGTTTGGCCAAGGCCGCCACGGGAGCGGTCGCGTCCTCGTCGTCGCTCGACAGAAAGACGACCCGGTGGCCGCCCTCGACGATCGGATCGGCAGCCAGGGTGGCCGCAATCAGGTGATTGAAACCTTTCACGAACTTGGCGCCGGTGAACGCCTTCGCGACGAAGGCGGAGGACGGGAGACCGTCCAGCTCTTCAAGGGGAACTAACGCATTCATCGCGTCGATGACCGTCTTGCCCTTCCAGCTCGACAGGGCCTTCGCAACCTCGCGATGCTCCCCGAACGGGACCGCCAGGATGATTGTGTCGGCCTCGAGCGCATCTTGCAGCGACTTGGCGACGACCATGGGTCCAATCGCCCGAGCCTGCGGCGCCAATGCCTCGGGCGGTCGGCGGCTCGCGACGGTCACGTCGATATTTTTACGGGCGAAGGCGCGGGCGAGGGCCTGGCCTATCTTACCGAATCCTACAATTGCATAGCTCATAATGCTTCTCCGATCCGTGTTGTATTGATTCCCCGGCCTTTCAGATGGCCGAGAAGCCGCCGTCGACAGACAACTCCACCCCATTCACGAAGCTCGAATCGTCCGAAGCAAGAAACAGCGCGACCGCCGCAATTTCCTCTGGACGACCCATCTTTCCCCGCGGGATCAGGGATTCGAACATCCGCTTCGCCTCCTCGGTGAGAACTTGGTCCTGCATCGGTGTGGCGATCGGCCCCGGGCTCAGCACGTTCACCCGGATATTCCTGCCCTTCAGTTCGTTGAGCCAAGTGCGTGCGAATGAGCGCAACGCCGCCTTGCTCGCCGCATACACGCCGTAACCGGGAAAACCTTTCACCGAGGCAACTGACCCGGTCATGAAGATCGATCCGCCATCGTTGAACAGCGGCAACGCCTTCTGAACCGCAAACAGCGTGCCGCGCGTATTCAGGCCGAAGGTCGCATCGAAATGCTGCTCGGTAATCTCGCCCAGTGGGACGGCTTCGCCCGTGCCGGCGCTCGCGTACAGCACGTCGATCCTGCCCTTTTCCCGCTTGACCGTGTCGAACAAACCGTCGAGGTCGTCGAGATTGGCCGCGTCGCCGCGCACGCCGGTCACGTTCCGGCCAATCAGCTTGACGGCCTCATCGAGCGCCTCCTGCCTCCGGCCTGTGATGAAAACATAAGCGCCTTCTTCAACGAACCGCTTGGCGCTCGCCAGCGCCATGCCGCTCGATCCACCCGTGATGACTGCAACCTTGCCCTCAAGCTTTCCCATGACTTCTCCTTTCGGCTTTCCTCAGTTGCCCCCAAGCATTCGTCCGGGGACGGTGTCGAGGCTGAAAATGGGTCCGGCCGCGTCAGGCGTTCAGTGCGGAAGTTCGCACATCGGTGGTGCAAAATCGAACCAGGCGAGCTAGTAACTTCAGCCACGGCATGCGGTGTGCGCGGTGAGCGACGCCCCAGGCGCCAAAGTCGCCGCCCCACCTGTCCGAGGACGAGACGTTATTCGATGGTATTGGACACGGGTTTTGGAAGGCGCACCCCGCGGTGCGGGATTGCACCATGATCGACTGGGATGACGTTCGCTACTTTCTCGCCGTCGCGCGCGGAGGCTCGGTGCGGGCTGCCGCCGAGCGCCTCGGTGTGAACCACGCGACAGTGCTGCGACGCATCGCCCAGCTCGAGGAACGCCTCGGGGTCCACATGTTCGAAAAGCTGCCTTCGGGCTACCGCCTGACGGCTGCAGGCGAGGAGGTCCTCGAGTTCGCGGACCAGATGGAAGCGTCGTCGCACCTGCTGGAGACGCGCGTCTTCGGGCGCGACCAGAGCGTGCGCGGGCGTCTGCGGGTGACGCTGGCGCCGCCGCTCGCGACACACCTGCTCATGCCGGACTTCGCGGATTTCGCGCGTCTGCATCCGGACATCGAGATGGAAATCCTGTCGTTCGGCGAGCTGGCAAATCTGACCAACCGGGAGGCCGACGTGGCGATCCGCGTCGTCTACGACCGCAAAACCCTGCCGCTCAATCTTCACGGCCTGAAGGGACCGGAACTGTTCGGCGGCGTCTACATGTCCCGCGATCGACTGGCCGCGTGGCGTGCGGGCGCGCCTGATCCCATCCGCTGGATCGTCATCAGCATTCATGGAATTCCGGATTGGGCCAGCGAGGGTGAGGTTCGTACCACGGGGGTTCCATTCAGGACCAGTGACGCCGGGGCGCAGATCGTTGCTGTACGGCAAGGGCTCGGGATCACGACACTGCCGTGCTTCGTCGGCGATGCCGACCCGCTGCTGGTGAGGGTGCCGGGCACCGACCTGCACATGTACGGAACAGTCTGGCTTCTCACACAGGGGGAGACACGCAAGACGAAGCGCGTGCGGCTCTTCGCGGAGTTCGTATCCCGCAGGCTCGCCGCGTACGCTCCGCTTCTCGCCGGGCTGTCCCTATCGCGCGACTGACGCGCGGTGGGTCGCCGGCGACGCTTGCCATAATCCAGTCGGAAGCCGAGCTGCGATCGCTCCAAGCGAAAATCGCGGTCAATCCCTCGCGCTGCTGACGGTAGTCTTCGGCTATGTCGGCGCTGCGGCGTTGCCAGTGGATTCGAGAAAAGTGGACCGATCGATATTGATAGTCGCTGAAAGCGGCACGGCAGCAAGTGGTCTTCCCGGATATCTATTGCGCGTCGGAGGCTCGGCTCAGTGGCCTGAAATTACTCCGCCGTTGACATCGAGGGCCGGACGAAGATGTTCGGCTCGCTATTCCAGATACGGCGCCAGCACATCTTCGATCCATTTCATGAATGCGCGGACTCGGCGCGACAGATTGCTCCGATGTGCTACGACGAGGGACACGGCGAGCGGCCGGCGACGAAAATCGGGTATGATCTCCACAAGCGCTCCACTCTCTAAGTATCGGCCAACCCCCAAGAGTGGCGCCTGAATCAGGCCAAGGCCGGCGAGGGCAGCGGCTTCGTAGGTCTGCGCGCTGTTGACGTGTAGCGCACCTGGCAACTGAAGCGTCGCGTAGCTGTCGCCGTCCGGATATTCCCATCCATAGGGTCTTGCGCCCAGCATCGTCGAAAAATGAATTGTCCGATGTTCCTGACGCTGGAGATCTTCTAGCGATCGAGGAACGCCATAGCGCGCCAGATAGGCGGGACTGGCAGCGTTGACCATACGCAACAGGCCCAGCGGGCGGGCAATCAGCGTCTCGTCCCTGATGGGACCAAGCCGCAATACGCAGTCAAATCCCTCTTGAACCAAATCAACTTGCCGATCCGTACTCGACACCTCCAACTCCAACTCGGGGTGAGTCGCCATGAAATCCGGCAAGGCCGGCACGATCGTTGTGCGCGCCACCTCGGTCGGAAGATCGACCCGTAAGCGCCCGCGAAGTACCACTCGATCGCTCGCGAACATTGAGTGCAGATCATCAACTTCAGCAAGAAGATCGCGGGCGCGGGCATGAAATGCGCGTCCGTCCTCCGTCAACTGCACGCTGCGCGTCGTCCGGTGCAGGAGCCTGACACCGACATCTTCTTCCAGCTTCCGGACCGCCGTTGAGGCTCTCCCCTTTTGGATGCCCAGCCTATCGGCCGCGTGGGTGAAGCTCCCCATTTCCGCGACCGTTATGAAAATGAGGATGGGTTCGAGATTCTGCATTTTCGAGCCTTCGCATTGTTCACCGCGTGAGGAACAGTGAGTTCATTTCCTCCGGCATTTATCACACGCAGGAGACACAGTAAGTAGGGGGCCTCGAAGACAGGTGACCCTCTCGGAGAACGCCAAGTGTCTGAAACTATGAACCTTCATCAGGCGCCGGAAGTCATGAACTTGCATCGCGCCCTGTGGGCCGGCCGGATAATGACCGCAGCTGTCGTTGTCGCTCTGGTGGCAGACGGCACTATTCAGCTTTTCGCCCCGGCACAGATCGCGAGCATGTTGCAGGAAACCGGGTTTGCGATGGACCTGACCCGTGTCGTAGGTCCGATCATCCTCGCCTGTGCCATCCTTTACGCCGTCCCGGCCACCGCCGTCCTCGGCGCGATCTTGGTGACGGGCTTTCTGGGCGGCGCCATCTGTGCCCATGTCCGCATCGGTGAGTTGGGATCGCCACCGGAACTCATTTCCCTGTTGCTGGGCGCGCTGACATGGGGCGGCCTCTACGCGCGTGATGCCCGTGTCCGGGCCCTTTTGCCGCTCATCCGCTGAACCAACAGGGGGCTCTGCCCCCAAGATCAGGAGAAAACACATGTTTTTAGTAATGGGAATCACGGGAAAAGTTGGCGGCGCAACGGCAGAACATCTGTTGGCGCACGGCAAGGAGGTACGCGCGCTGGTCCGCAATCGCGAGAAGGCGACTAACTGGGTGAACCAAGGCGTGGAAATGGTAGACGGCGATTGGAATGATCCGGCAGCCATCGAGCAAGCGCTCAAAGGCGTCGAAGGCGCGTTTGTCATGTTGCCGGCCGTCTGGGCGCCCTCGCCCGATTACAAAGAAGCAAAGGGCGTGATTGCAAACTATGTCGAGGCGCTCACAAAGGCAGCGCCGCCGCGAGTGGTTGCGCTTTCGTCGATGGGCGCGAACAGAACAAGCGGGCTCGGGATGATCACGGCCTTGTCGCTTCTGGAGCAAGGTTTTCGCGACCTGACATCGCCAACCGCGTTTGTGCGCGCAGGTGGATTCTTTGAAAATTTTCTCTACGGCTTGCAGGTCGCCCGGGGCGGAACGCTACCGGTCTACTACAATCCGACAAACCGGAAATCGACCATGGTCGCGACGAACGACATCGGCGCGGAGGCTGCAACCCTTTTAACCGGGCCAGCATGGTCAGGGCAGCGCGTCCTCGAGCTTGGTTCGATGGTCAGCGCGGATGAAGTCGCGGAGCAATTGGGTGAAGTCCTGAATCTCGACGTGAAGGCCTTTGCAGTCCCGCGTGCAGGATGGGCGGAAGCGTTCGAGCGATTCGGAATCCCGAAGGGCCACACCGGACCTGCCGAAGAAATGTTTGAGGCCGTGAATGCAGGATGGATGGACCTCGGAGTCGAGGGTACGGAGCACGTAGCGGGTACGACGTCCGCACGCGATGTATTCGAGGCCGCGCAGAACGCCGCCAAGGCGTAAGTTCGGGACGGATCAGGCATGAGACAGAGACAGCCCGCTTCTGTGTATCGTTCAGGCTCTTGCTAGCCCTGACGGTCTTTTTGCCGACGGAGCTGATCGTGAAGGCACAGCTAAAGAATGTCGAAAATTGACCAATCGATGCCGATAGTCGCTGAAACCGAGCAGATTTTGAATCGCCGAAATTTTCCTTTGAATTCAAGAGTGCAAATTTCTGACGGATCGGTGAGACGGTTCTTCGTCGTGCGCAGAAAAAATTTGTGCCCCGAATTCAACGCGTTACGATCACTTAAAATAATCGAGTGGGAGTAGGGGAATAGCGTAGTGGCGTATGCCCGACGGTATCGAGTTGTAGGTCATTGGTTTCGTTAGCGCCGATTTTCAAGCTGGCGTCGCATCCAAGGCTCCCTAGAGAACGTCCGTTAGGCGCCGAATCTTGATCATCACGCCATCGCGACGCCTCATTCGCGCCCTGCGCCTCAACCGTCGAAAAAATTGGCAGGACGATGTCGGCCTCCGAAAATCCCGTTCGTCGTTCCGATGTCAAGCCGATGAGGCTGCCTAAAGCAAGGAGACAGGCGATGCGTGTGATGGTGCTCGTGAAGGCGACCGAAGACAGCGAAAAGGGATTTTTCCTCACGCCCGAAACGACTGAGATGCTCGAGGCGATGGGCAGATTCAATGATGAGCTGCGTAAGGCCGGCATCATGCGCGCCGCCGACGGCCTCAAACCGTCTTCGCAGGGCAAGCGTATTGCATTCGATGGTCCTGGCCGCACGGTCATCGACGGGCCTTTCGCACAGACCCGCGAGCTGGTCGCCGGCTTCTGGCTGTGGGAAGTCAAGGACATGGACGAGGCGGTCGCCTGGGTGAAGCGCTGCCCCAATCCCATGCCGGGACCGAGTGAGATCGAAATCCGGCCGCTGTACGAGATGGCCGATTTGCGATGAGACTCTGACACCGGAGGTCACGGAAATCCATGACCGGACGCGCGAGAAGCTCAGCGGCAACTGAGACTGCCGGCCGCAGCCTACTTGCCTCCCGTGTGGCATTGGCCGACAAGGCGGCATGACTGCAGGCGAGACGCACCGGCAGCAGGCCGCCGATTGTTGGCGAATGTGAATGAAGACACGAGCATAATTTTCGGCTGAATTCCCTTTGACCACCTGCACGTCGTTGCTTTCAAATCAAGAACCGTTTGGGCCGCGAAGCTTGCGGACCCTCCTGGCAATTGTACCGACGCGCGGCACATCAGCGCTCTCGCTTTTCACGTGCTCGATGAATGCACGCAGTTTGGGCAGGACCTGACGTTTCCCTGGATAGTACAGAAAGACCCCCGGCACGGTGACGGCGAACGGCGTCAGTAGCGCTTGCAATTGGCCTTCAGCCATCGGCGCTCTGGCAAGCGGACCGGGCAGTTGCGCGAGGCCCAAGCCTTGTATCGCCGCTTCGAGGAGTGTGGGGTAGTCGTGGGCAATCAGCGGTCCCGAGACGATCGCCTCCACCGTCCTGTTGCCGTCAACAAAGGGCCAGGGCGCAATCGACCCGTTCGAGCGGCGCATGCGCAGGCAGGTGTGGTCTCGCAGATCGTCGATGCGCTCCGGCCGTTTCCGTCGCCGCAGATAGTCGGGGCTGCCGACGACCACCCATGGGAACGGCGGCGTCAGCCGCACCGCGACCATGTCGGCGGCGATGAACTGGCCCAGCCGGATGCCTGCATCAAAGCCTTCGGCCGCAAGGTCGACCAGCTCCGCGCTTGCGGCGATCTCCACTTCGACTTCGGGGTAGGTCCGGCAGAAGGATGCGATCAGCGGCTCCAACAGAAACGGCACCACCGCGCGCGGCACCGAGAGGCGCAATAGTCCGGCCGGGCGCTGCCCCAGCTCACGTGCGACCTCGCTTGCGGCGACGAGCTCGGCGAAGGCGGGCTTCGCGCGCGAGATGAATCGCTCACCGGCTTCGGTCAGACCGACGCTGCGCGTGGTGCGGACGAACAGCGCCGCACCGACGCGCGCCTCCAAGGCGCGCACGGCCTGGCTGATCGCCGATGGAGTGACCCCGAGTTCCGCGGCCGCTTTGCGGAAGTTGCGGTGCTGCGCAACACTCAGGAACGCCTCCACGCCGTCGAGCGCGCCGTGCCTGACTGTGAAGTTGTGCTTCATGGCTCATCGACATTATCGCGGATAGTCGCTCGCCGGAAGCGGTCGTATTTATGCGGTGAGATCTGATGCTTTAGGAGAGTGTTGCGATGACCGATATCCTCGATGGCGTGCGCGATCACTATCGCGCGACCGGCCTGACCGAGCGGCTGGAGACGGCGCTCGTGGCGTTCGGGCCGGAGAAACAGCGGCTGATGCCGCAGCAGCTGGCCGCGCTCGACCATTTTCACACCCGCGGGCTCGCAGCCACCGCCGAGCTTGCCAAGTTGGCTGGAATAACCGCCGACATGTCGGTTCTGGACGTCGGTTCGGGCGTCGGCGGGCCGGCGCGCTTTTTGGCCGCGACCTATGGCTGCCGGGTGACGGGCGTCGATCTCAGCGAGCCATTCGTGGATGCGGCGCGCTATCTGACCGAGCGAACGGGGCAGGGTGAGCGGGTGTCGTTTGAGACAGCCAGCGCGCTGGATCTCCCGTTCGACGACGGCCATTTCGACGTCGTGCTGTTGCAGCATGTGGCAATGAACATCTCTGATCGGGCGCGGCTCTACCGCGAGATCCGGCGCGTGCTGAAGGCAGGCGGCAGGTTTGCAATCTACGATGTCGTGCTGAACGACGGCGAGCCGCACTATCCCGTTCCCTGGGCACGAACGCCGGCTACAAGTTTTCTTCTGACCGCCGCCGCGACGCGCGAGGCGATTGAACCAGCCGGTTTCCGCAACGTCGCATGGCGAGACGACACAGAGGCCGCCAAAGCCTGGATCGCTGAGTTGCGTGCGTCGGGTCCGCCGCCTTCGCCCAATCTCGGCGTGGTGATGGGGCCGGACTTCGCGCAGCTTGCAGCCAACTTGGGACGAAACTTGATGGAGGGCCGGGTCGGCATCCTGAGCGCAGTGTTCGAGGCCGCGTCGGTCAACACCTGATAGGAGGTCCAATGTCTCCGGCAACCGTTTTCCAGATACATCTCGTGATGGGCTACGTCCCGTGGCTGCTTTGCTTCGGCGCGTATGTGTGGCCCAAGCTCAAGGCGATGGACCAGGTCGAGGCGCAACGCGCCATCGCAACCCTGCACAGCTTCCGCTTCTTCGGCCTCGTCTTCCTCGTTCCCGGCGTCGTCGGCCCCAATCTGCCGGCTGGCTTCGCCACCTTCGCCGCCTACGGTGACCTCGCAACCGGGGTGCTGGCAATCATGGCGCTTGTCACGGTCAACATACGTCCGCTGTTTTGGCTGTTCGTCGTCGCCTTCAATCTCGTCGGCGCGGCCGACATCATCGTCGACTACTACCACGGCAACGCGGTCGGCCTGGCGGCGCTGGCGGGGGAGTTGGGCGCCACTTACGCGATCCCGATCATCTACGTGCCTGTGCTGATGATCACGCACGTCGCTGCATTCTATTTGTTGGCGCGTGGTCAAGTCCGGGCGGCTCGCACTCTCCCGAGCTGGTCCAATGCGCGCTAGCGACCGCAGCCGCGCCTGGATCGTGGTGGTGCTGCTCTTCATGTTCATGGTGATCAATTTCGCCGACAAGGCGGTGATCGGGATCGCCGCAGTGCCAATCATGCAGGAACTGCAACTCGGCCCGCGCCAGTTCGGGTTGGTCGGTTCCAGCTTCTACTTGCTGTTCGCAGTCTCGTCAGTCGCGACCGGCTTTCTCGTCAACCGGGTACAGACGCGCTGGGTGCTATTGGCGATGAGCTTCATCTGGGCGCTGACGCAGTTTCCGATGATCGGCTCGGTTGGGTTGGAAACCCTGGTGGCATGTCGCATCGCACTCGGGATCGGTGAAGGTCCGACAGCACCGGTGGCGCTGCATTCCGCCTACAAATGGTTCCCCAACGAAGTGCGCACCCTTCCGACTGCTGTCATTCTGCAAGGCGGGGCGATCGGCGTCCTGGTGGCATTGCCGCTGCTGAACTGGATCATTGTGCGTTGGACCTGGCATTGGGCGTTCGGCTCGCTCGGCCTGGTCGGCCTCGTTTGGTGCGCGTTGTGGCTTGTCTTCGGTCGCGAAGGGGCGTTGGACACCGAGAGCGCAAAGCCAAAGGAAGCAGCGCAATCGTCCCTACGGGTCGGCTACGCGCAATTGCTGCTGAGCCCCACGATCTTGGCGTGCTGGGCGGCGTCGTTCGGGGCCAACTGGGCCCTGTCGCTGGCGCTCTCGTGGCAAGGCGCTTATCTGGTCAAGGGTCTTGGCCTTGCGCAAAGCTCGATCGGTTTCCTGGGAGCGCTGCCCGCTGGTGGCAGCGCGGGCGCGATGCTTGCGACCGGCTGGTATTCGCAACGCCTGCTGTCACGCGGCGTATCGAGCAGAATGGCGCGCGGCATCCTCGGTGGATTGAGTGTCGTCCTTGGCGGCGCTGCGCTGGCGCTGCTGCCGTACGTTCCGGGAATCCCCATTAAGGTTGCCCTGACAACACTCGGGGTGGCGCTGCCTTCGGCGATCTACATCATCAGCAATGCCGTCGTCGGTGAAATCACTCCGGTAGCGCAACGGGGCGCACTGCTCGCGATCGGCACCGCAGTTGCGAGTTCAGCCGGTCTGCTCGCACCCTATGTCATGGGCAGTGTTATTGAGAGCGCCACGACACCGCTCGACGGGTTCAACACCGGCTTCTTCATGTGCGGGGTCATCATGCTGGTGGGTGGCGTCATCGCCATCGCGTTCGCAAATCCCGAGCGCGAGGTGGAATGGTGGTCGAGACCGGTCCAGCCGCTCACGCATGCGCAGGCGGAGAAATGGATTCCGGGCTCGATGCGGAGCCTGTCACCGGGCCGCGCTTTGCGCGGACCCCGTGGCATCACCCCGGAATGACAAGCGTGGATTTGGCGCGCGGCGTGCGACAAATCAACCCGACGGGCAAATCACCAAAAGTCTGTCCAGCCCTCACACAAAAAACATTCCGCTTTCGCCGTCGGGCAAATCAGTGATTTAACTCCGCGCGTCTCACCCAGATGAGGGGCGGCTCGCGATCGTCACGAACGTTGCGGTGAGATGCGGTGGACGGGAGTGTCGCGACTGACGAGCGTGGCACTCGCGGACGGCGAAGTCGTGTGGTCCTGGCGCCCCGACGCTGGCGCTAAGCTCGCGAGCAGCAAGAGCTGCCGCGGGTGACGGTGGCAAAAGAGCCCGGTCACCGGGGAGAGCACGAAGTAAGCCGTAAACCATCGCGCAGGGAAAGCCGGAATGCTTCGGTTGAACCTGTGGTCCTACCCCCGTGCTTTTTGTTGCACGGGACCCATGGGTGCAACCAGCACCCGGCTTTCCCTGCGCCCTCTGATCTCGAGGAGGGTGGAAAGTGAAGCAAACCTCGGGCGCAACACGCCGCGAGAATGTGGACTCATATCCTCAACAACTCCACCGTCATGCCCGCGAAGGCGGGCATCCAGTAACCGGCGGCCTCTCGGCTCAAGCACGACTGCCTCTGGAATACTGGATCGTCCGGTCAAGCCGGACGATGACAGCGGAGAGCTGTTTGAAATTTGAATCAGGCGACGCCGCAGGGACAACAGTCGTAGGATCGGTAGAGCGCAGCGAAACCCATCAATTCGCACGGCTTGCTCCATCGCGATGGGTTTCGCTGTGCTCTACCCATCCTACGGCCTGCCGTGACGGTGCAGGTATCTCAATCGCGGGCGACCTGCGGGGTCTTGTCGGTCCACTCCGGAGGGGCGCCGATCTTGCCGGCGACAAGTCCCATGAGGCCGGGCGCACGACCAAAGTTGTCGCATGTGGCATATTTCGGTTCGCCGCCCAGCCACGATTGCACGCGCTGACCGGAGGGCAGCGAGATATCCAGGGCGCCCGGCTCCTTGCCGGTGGCGAGCATCCGCGAGAACTCGTTGCCGAACTTGGTTGCCAAGCCATAGGCGTCGCCGACTTCGGAAACGCGAGGGTTGTCCATGATCGAATTTGCGCCACGGGCCCATACCATCGCAGCGCGCTGCACGCCGCTCCTGTCGATGGCTTCTGCCTCGACGGCAAGGCCACCCAGGCCAATGGGAAGACGCGGAACGCTGACCGGCAAGGCTGCGCCGGTGCCCAAGGTCACCGCGGTCGACACGCCGGCTGCGGCCTTGTCGGTCGGCAACACGTCGGTGACGACAGTTCGAACGGTCAGGTCGGCAGGTTCACGTGGTGAGACGATTTGAAACTTGTCGCTCAGCGCGACACAGACCTCGCGATCGAGCGCGTTTGCGACCAGCGCGCGATCTTGCGCCGTCTTCACCTGCGCCAACGCACTATGGGCAAAAGTCGTCGGAACGATGCGCACAGTCTTCACGGACGCCAGTGCGTTGGCATCGACGTAATTTCTCGACTTCGAGAGCATGCCCTTCTGCTGTCCCAGATTGTTGTACGTTGCCAGCGTGCCCGCCGTTTTCTGAGGCATGGAAGCGCATCCGGCGACCGTCAGAGCGAAAGGCAGAGATACAGTTCGCAGCCACGAATGGGGCGTTCTTGTCACAGTGCGGCTCCGGGCATAAGATGCATTGATGCATCTAGTCGTAACCGCAACTTGGAGTCAAGATGCATTAATGTATCTTATTTGGAGTGAGTATAATTATGGCCGAGCGACGTCGGGGCGCGGAGTTGGAAGAGGCAATCCTGGAGGCCGCGTGGCTCGAACTGGCCGAGCGCGGTTATGCCGGGCTGACGATGGAGGCGGTCGCGGAAAGGGCAGGGACGAGCCGTCCCGTGCTTGCGCGCCGATGGGACGGAAAGGCGCCGCTCGCCATCGCGGCCATTCGGCGGCAAATGGCGAAGCACCCACTGGAGGTGCCGGATCGGGGCGATGTGCGAACGGAGCTGCTGGAGTTTCTGAAGCGGGCGGCTGATCGCGCCGCCGGAACGGCGGCGGCCTTCACCCTGTTTTCGAGCAATTATTTCTCGGAGAACTGGTCGACACCGAAGGATCTGCACGCCGCCCTCATCGAAGGTGGAGCACGACCTTTTTCGGTGATTCTGGAACGCGCCGTGAAGCGCGGTGAGATCGATGCAGCAAAGCTGACGCCTCCGGTGGCTTCTCTGCTCGGCGACCTCTTTCGGTACCACGTCATCATGAACTTTTCGGCGCCGCCGCCGTCCCTGCGGAAAGCCTGGGTCGACACCGTGTTCCTGCCGTTGGTCCAGGTCAGGTAGGCGAGGCGGTGCTTGATCGATAAGCGGCCATGTACTATTTGATGTTACATGAGACGAGATAGCCGATTATCTGGGGTGCTTCACGTGCTGCTGCACATGGCCGAGCACGGTGGCCCGGTGACATCAGAGGTGCTGGCGAAAGCGATGTGCACCAATCCGGTGGTGATCCGGCGGATCATGGCGGGGCTGCGCGACTGCGGCTACGTCCGATCTGAAAAGGGCCATGGCGGCGGATGGGTGCTCGCGCGAAATCTCGAAGAGGTGACGTTGCGCGATGTCTATGACGCGCTGGGCTGCCCGTCATTGCTTGCGATGGGCAATCGGACCGATGCGCCGGACTGCCTGGTCGAACAGGCCGTCAATGCCGCGCTCGACAAGGCGTTTCACGATGCGGAGGCGCTCCTGCTCGCGCGTCTCGGCGAAGTTTCGCTGGCGATGCTGAGCGCCGACTTCCACGCGCGTCTTACTGCCCGCAAAGGCTCGCGCCGAACGGATATCGATCATGTCCACTGAAGACGGCGCGAAGTTCTTTCTGAGCGCCTTCTCTGATCCGCGAGCCGTCCGAACAGATGCTCGATCTGGCAGCGCGCAGCACTGGCGTTGGGGATGAAATGGAGTCCGGCTCAGCCCTCGAAATAACAGGGTTGGTCGAGATCGGCGATCAGCCCCGGCTGCTTCGGCTCCCAGCCAAGCAATGCGCGGGTTCGCGCGCTGGAGGTGGGGACGTCGGCGCCTGCGAACTGTGCGAACCAGCCGAAATGCCCGGCCGCCTCTTCGGGGGATTTGCTGACGACGGGCACGTTCAGGCGGCGGCCGATCACCGCGGCGATCTCCTTGAACGGCACGCCTTCTTCGGCGATCGCGTGAAACGGACCTCCGGCTGCACCGCGCTCGATCGCGAGGCGGTAGACACGGGCGGCGTCGAACCGATGCGCGGCCGGCCAGCGGTTGAGGCCGTCACCGACATAGGCCGAGACGCCTTTCTCTCGGGCGATGCGGATCAGGATCGGAACGAAGCCGTGATCGCCCTGGCCGTGGGTCGATGGCGGAAGACGGACGACGGAGGCGCGCACGCTGCGCGCCGCCAGTGCGGCGGCCGCAACTTCCGACTTGCGCGGGAAGTTGGCGGCGTGCGGATCTTCCTCGGTCGCAAGGCGCCCCGGCGCCAGCAGCGCGACACCGCCGGTGACGAGCAGGGGACGTTCGGGGCCCTCGAGCACGGCGCCGATCGCCTCAATGGCGCGCCGGTCCATCTCGCAGTTCTCGATGAACTTCGAGAAGTCATGGTTGAAGGCCAGATGGATCACGCTATCAGCAGCCGCCGCGCCGCTGCGCAGGCTCTCGAGATCTTCGAGCGATCCGCGATGCACTTCCGCGCCGGCAGCGGTGAGGGCCGCTGCTCCCGTATCCGAGCGGGTGAGGCCGATCACCCGGTGGCCGGCGGCGATCAGTTCGTGGACCACGGCGGAGCCAACAAATCCAGTGGCGCCGGTGACAAAGACACGCATGAGGAAGTCTCCAGAGTTAAGCCGGAGCGCACTGTCTGCGTGAGCGATATCCTGGTAAAGTAGTGACGTTATCAGGGTATAATGGCTAACAGGATGAGCATTTCAGCCGCGAACGAGAACCTGCTCGGGGCGTACTTGAAAGACCGCCGCACCAAGCTCGATCCCGCTGCGTTCGGCTTGTCCGGGACACGGCGGCGCACCCCCGGGCTCAGGCGCGAGGAGGTGGCCCAGCGCGCCAACATCAGCGCGACCTGGTACACATGGCTGGAACAGGGGCGAGGGGGCGCGCCATCGGCCGACGTGCTCAATCGCATCGCCCGCGCGCTGATGCTGACGGAGGTCGAGCGCGAGCATCTCTTCCTGCTCGGCCTCGGCCGTCCGCCCGAAGTTCGTTACCAGGCGACCGAAGGCGTGACGCCGCGGCTGCAACGCGTGCTCGATGCGCTCGAGGTCAGTCCGGCGCTGGTGAAGACCGCGACCTGGGACGTCGTCGCCTGGAATTGCGCAGCGGCCGTGGTGCTGACCGATTACGGATCGCTGCCGCCGGAGCAACGCAACATCCTGCGCATGATCTTCTGCGATCCGCGCGTCCGTGCTGCGCAGTTCGATTGGGAAAGCGTCGCGCGGTTCGTGGTTGGTGCATTCCGGGTCGATGCGGCGCGCGCCGGCGCCACCGAGAAGGTCGGTGCGCTCGTGGAAGAGCTCTGCCGGCTGAGCCCCGAATTCGAGGCGCTGTGGCGCGCCAACGACGTCCACGGTTACGGCGAGGGCGTCAAACGCCTGCGGCATCCGATCCTTGGGCCGATCAGTTTCGAATATTCGGCCTTCGCCGTGGACGGCCGGCCCGATCTCGGCATGGTGGTCTACAATCCGGCGACGCCGGCGGACGCCGAACGCGTCAGGTTGCTGATCGAATCGAGATCGGCTGATAGCCGGGAATGAGTTCGCAAAAAAGTGAGCTGGAGCGAGCCTCCGCATGTCGACTTTGGCGCCTCGCGTTCGTCTTGGAGCCAGGGATAGCTGCTGTGGAGACAGGGAATGAAGGATGCTCACTATCGCTGGGTGATTGTCGGAGCCGGCGGGCTTCTGGGCTGCGTTGCCATCGGCGGGATGTTCTCGCTGCCGGTTTTTCTGCTGCCGATCACGCGGGACACCGGCTGGTCGGTCACCGGCGTGTCCAGCGCCATGACCATCGGCTTTCTCGCGATGGCGTTCACGAGCATGATCTGGGGAACCCTGTCCGATCGGCTCGGACCGCTGCCGGTGGTGCTGACCGGGTCGATCGTGCTTGCAACAAGCCTGGCGCTGGCCAGCCTTGCCTCATCGCTGGTCGCGTTTCAATTCATCTTCGGCCTGATGGTGGGCGGCGCGGCTGCCGCGATCTTCGCGCCGATGATGGCCTGCGTCACCGGGTGGTTCGATACCCATCGCAGCCTTGCCGTGTCGCTGGTTTCAGCAGGAATGGGGATGGCGCCCATGACCATGTCGCCGCTCGCCGCCTGGCTCGTCTCGATCCATGATTGGCGGACCTCGCTTCAGATTCTGGCCGTCGTCGTCGCCTGCATCATGATTCCCATATCGTTGCTGGTGCGCCGCCCGCCGGCGCTCGAACGCGAACATGCGCCTGCGGCCGGTGAGGGTGAGCCGCAACCGTCGATGTCGCTCGCGCAAGCACTGCGCTCGCCGCAGTTCATCGTTCTGCTCGCGACGAATTTCTTCTGTTGCGCCACCCATTCGGGGCCGATCATCCATACCGTGAGCTATGCGATAAGCTGCGGGATACCGATGATCGCCGCCGTCACGATCTACAGTGTGGAGGGGCTCGCGGGGATGGGCGGCCGTATCGCGTTCGGCCTGCTCGGCGACCGCTTTGGCGCCAAGCGCGTGCTGGTCTCGGGGCTGTTCGCCCAGGCATTTGGCGCGCTCGCCTACGCCTTCGTGCGCGAGCTTGCCGCATTCTACGCCGTGGCGGCGATGTTCGGCTTCATCTATGCCGGCACCATGCCGCTCTATGCCGTGCTTGCGCGGGAGAATTTTCCGTTGCGGATGATGGGCACCGTGATCGGCGGAACGGCGATGGCAGGCAGCCTGGGCATGGCAACGGGGCCGGTGGCGGGAGGTTTGATCTACGACACCTTCGCCAATTACGCATGGCTTTACATCGGCTCCTGGGCCGTTGGACTTGGCGCCTTCCTGATCGCGTTGACGTTCAGGCCGTTTGCCAAGGTCAAGGCCGAGCCCGCGCCAGTGCCGGCGTGAGGAGGAACTCGATGGATGCGTCGGCGATCTACCGCGTCTTCCTTGTGCGCCAGCGCTTCAGCGCAGCTTCCATCGACTGGCGGATCGTCATGTGGAATTCGGCCATCTCTTCCATGCGACTGCGCGTCTTTCCGCGGGCAGCGATGCCCGCGCCCTGCTTCAGGAGTTCGGCGAGCGCATCGAGCAGGCGATTCTGCTCGGTCAGCATACCCTCGTAATTGTCGGACACTTCATAGAGCACACGTTTGCTGCCGCGTTGGCCGTGGCGGCGCGCCAGCGTGTATTTCTCCAACAGCCGGGCGGCGACGCTGGCGGTGCTCTTGCTCATCTCGAGATCGGCCGCCATGCGATCGAGGCTGACCGGCTCCGGGAACAGCAGCAGGTAGCCGTAGAGGCGGGCGGCCGCCTGCGGAACGCCCCACGGCACCAGCAGCCGCGCCACATCTTCGATGAAGCGCCGTTCGGCGCCGGTCGGACCTTTGTTTGACATATTCGGCATTTCCCGAATATACTGAATATTGCGGATTTGTCCAAAGATGGGGCGACAGAGCGGAGAGCTGCCATGGTCGCCACGCCTGAGTCTTGCGCCCGAACCCGCGCCTTCGCGCGCGTCATGGGCCCCTGGTTCGTCATCGTTCCCGGAATCATCCTCCTGCGCGCACCGGAGATGGGCACGTTTGCCGCCACGTTCTTCGAGAACCAGTTGTTTCCCTGGTTTGCTGGCGCACAGCTGCTATTCCTCGGACTCCTGATCATCGCCCTTCACCCATATTGGTCGAGCGCGCCGGCGGTGATCATTTCGCTTTTCGGCTGGATCCTGGCGCTTCGTGGCGTCGTGCTGATGGCGGCGCCGCAACTGATCGAGCGCGGCGCGGCTGCGTCGGTGAACCTGCTGCCGCTGGTGCGGTTCGGATTCGGCGCGCTCGTCGCGATCGGTCTCTATCTCACTTACGTCGGCTGGATGGCCAAACCCGTCGCATCGGCCGCGATCAACGGCCCATGAACGGGCGCCAATCATCGGGAGCCATGTCATGGTGAAAGTCACCCTTCAGATCGTGGTCTGGACCGCGATCGTGGCCGCCATGATCCTGTGGCCGGCCGGCACCCTGGCTTATCCCGGAGGCTGGGCGTTCCTCGCCGTATTCGCGATCGGCGGCCTTGCGATCACCCTGTGGCTCGCCAAGCGCAATCCGCGCCTGTTGCGCGAGCGCATGAGTTCGCCGGTGCAGCGTGACCAGAAGCCGTGGGACCGGATCTGGCTGACGCTCTTCATCGTGCTGTTCTGCGCCTGGATGATGTTCATGTCATGGGATGCCGCGCGCACGGGATTTACCGCGGTGCCGGTCTGGCTGCAGGTGGTTGGCGGCGTCCTGACCGTGCTCTATCTGCTCGGCGTGTGGTGGACCTTTCGGGAAAATACCTTTGCCGCCCCCGTGGTGAAGATCCAGGAGGATCAGCGGGTGATCGATACCGGCCCGTACGCCATCGTCCGGCACCCGATGTATGCGAGCGCTTTGCTCCTTATCGTCGGTCTGCCGCTGCTGCTCGGCTCCTGGATCGGTCTTGCGATGTCGGTGGTGTTCATTCTCGGCATCGCATGGCGAACCCTGCATGAGGAGGGCGCATTGAGGGCGGAGCTCAAAGGTTACGATGAGTACGCCGCGCGCGTGCGCTATCGGTTCATCCCCTCGGTCTGGTAGCCTCGGTCATTGACGATGGCGCAAACAGCCGCGAAAACCGGGGCAGGGCCGCCCGTTTTGTGAAGCCGGCGGCTAGCTGTCGTCTCATGACGCGCCGAAAGAAATTGGAACGGAAGCAGCCATCAGTGCCGCTGGAACTTGGTCCGGAAAAGTGAAACCAGTTTTCCGTCGCGACAAACGCGAAGCGTTTGCGCGGAGATCATGCTCAAACAAAGAGATGAGATCATGATCACATTGCGTCCAATCGGATCATGATCTTATGTGATAAGAGCGGAATGCTGAGAGGCCAAATCAATGTGTCACGCGAAACCTTCCAGATGGACGTAATTCGATGAGATCCACGCGCCTGAAACCGGCAACCAAGCCGGGCAAAGAACCCAAGCTCTCGCGCACGCAAGCACCTGGAGATTTGTCCCCGGTGGACTGGCAGCGCGGCTTGCGACGCCAGTTTGGCCGGGAGCAGGCCTTCGGGCTCGAGAATCTGGGCAGCGAACCGTACTTCTCCGAGTTTCGGGTCAGCAATCCCGCATCGGAATCCAGCTATCGCGTTGCGATTCGAGGGTTGGGACCCGGTGGCAATTTCTGTTCATGCCCCGACTATGCCACCAGCGAGTTGGGAACATGCAAGCACATCGAATTCACGCTTGCCCGGCTTGAGAAAAAGCGCGGCGCCAGGGCGGCGTTTGCGCGCGGCTACCAACCTGCATTTTCCGAACTGTATTTGCGCAATGAGGGCAAACGCAGCGTGTATTTTCGCGCCGGAACGGATTGTCCGCCGGCGGTGAGCAAGGCCGCCGGCGAGTTGTTCGACGTCGCACGCAACGGAATCCTGCCAGAGGAGCGCTTCGGCGAACTTGAACCGTTCATGGCCGTGACATCGAAACACGGTCATGAACTCCGCGCCTATGACGATGCGCTCGATTTCGTCGCAGGAAGGCGCGATGCGGATCGGCGGGCGTCGAAACTCGAGCAGTTGTTCCCCCGTGGTGCCGCGGATCCCAAGCTTCTGGCGCTTCTGAAGGTGCCGCTCTATCCCTACCAGGCTGAGGGCGCGCTGTTCGCGGTGCGGGCGGGTCGGGCGCTGATCGGCGACGAGATGGGACTGGGCAAGACCATCCAGGCGATCGCGGCGACGGAGATATTGGCGCGGCATTTTGGCGTCTCGAAAGTCTTGGTGATCTGCCCGACTTCGCTCAAGTACCAGTGGCAAAGCGAGGTAACGCGTTTCTCGGGGCGACAGGGCGAAAATGCGGCGCGCGTCATCAGCGGTGGCCGGGCGCAGCGGCAGAAGGAGTACGCCCTGGACGATTTCTGCAAGATCACGAATTACGAGAAGCTCAAGCCCGATCTGGACCTGATCGCCGCCTGGGCGCCCGAACTGGTCATCGTCGATGAAGCGCAACGTGTGAAGAACTGGAACACCATTGCGGCGCGCGCCTTGAAGCGCATCGATAGTTCCTATGCGATCGTGCTCACCGGGACGCCTCTGGAAAACAAGTTGGAAGAGTTGATCTCCATCGTTCAGTTCGTCGATCAACACCGGCTTGGACCGACCTGGAAGCTGCTGCACGAGCATCAGGTCAGGGACGAAGCCGGGCGTGTCACCGGCTATACCGGATTGGAGAAGATCGGCCAAACGCTCGCACCGGTCATGATCCGCCGCCGCAAATCCGAGGTGCTGCGGCAACTGCCGAGCCGGACCGATCAGAACTTGCTGGTGCCGATGACCGAGATGCAAATGCTGCACCACCGGGACAACGCGGATCAGGTGGCGAAGATCGTCCAGCGCTGGCGCAAGACCAGGTTTCTGTCGGACAAGGATCAGCGGCGGCTGGCCTGTGCGCTACAGAACATGCGCATGTCGTGCAACAGCACCTATCTGCTGGACCAGGAGACCGACCACGGAGTCAAGGCCGACGAGTTGGCGGCGCTGTTCGATCAATTGTTCGCCGAGCCCGACGCCAAGGCGGTCGTATTCTCGCAGTGGACGCGGACCCACGACATCATCATCCGCCGCCTCGAGGCGCGCGGGCTGGGCTACGTCAGTTTCCACGGCGGCGTGCCATCGGACAAGCGGCCGGCGCTGGTCGCGCAGTTTCGTGACGATCCTGCCTGCCGCGTCTTCCTGTCCACCGACGCCGGCAGCACCGGGCTCAATTTGCAGCATGCCTCGACACTGGTGAACGTGGATTTGCCGTGGAATCCGGCGATCCTTGAGCAGCGCATCGCGCGCGTCCATCGCCTGGGCCAGGCCCGGCCGGTGCGGGTTATCAATTTCGTGGCAAAGGGCACCATTGAGGAGGGCATGCTGTCGGTGCTGGCCTTCAAGCGCTCGCTGTCGGCGGGAATTCTCGACGGCGGCAGCGGCGAGATTTCGCTCGGCGGATCGCGTCTCACTCGCTTCATGAAGGAGGTGGAAAACGTCACTGGAAACATGGGTGACGGCGAGACCGTGACGCCAGCCGAGGAAGTGAGGAATATCCCTGCGACCGATGATGCCGAAGCTGTGGAAGATGCAGGTGCATTTGTGGACGTTGGTGCCGGCAAGATGGCGATCGTGCGGACTGATGGTTCCGGAGCGCCGCCGCACGGCGGAGGCTCCGATCCGTGGCAGGCGCTGGTGCAGGTTGGCGTGCAACTCATGGGCGCTCTAGCCGCTGCCAACGATCCGGACGCTCCGAGTCATCCATGGATTGAGCGTGATCCGACCACCGGTGTGCAAAACCTCAAAGTGCCGCTGCCTCCGCCGGAAGCTGCAACACAACTTGCCAGTGCGCTTTCCGCGCTCGCGGAAAGCTTGCGGAGCAGGAATACTTGACAGAGCCGCGGACGGATTTTGATGAGGCGGCCGACGGTTGGCGTTTTCGAATTTGCGGCCGCAGAATTGTACGCTATCCTTTAAGCGAATGATCGAGCGGGGTGGGCCTGGTTTGGCTTGCGTCAGCTTCATTGCGCCCAACGACAAGCAGGAAATCCAATGGCACGCGTTCGCTGTATCACCGAGATGGGCATGGGCGTCGATGTTCACGGCAAGGACGCGACCAAGGCAGCCAGGCGCGCGGTCTCGGACGCCATCCGCCATTCGAGCCTCGGCTTCTTCCGCATGCTCGGCAAGACCGCCAACGACATGTTCGTCGATGTCACCATTGGCGTGCCGAATCCCGATGCGGTCGATACGGCAGTTGTTGCGAAGGAACTGCCCTACGGCACGGTGACCGTCACCGCGGTCAAAGGCGGGCTCGAGATTCCGGCCGAGCAGGGCAGCGATACCATCATCATCGCCAACGCCGCCGTCATCGTCAGCCTCGACGGCAGCAAGCCGGGCTAGGCATCTGGTGCCTGATAGTTAGGCTTGCCAAGCTGTTTTCGGCGTGAAAAACAACAAGCAGACGGTTTGCTCGTCGAGCTTGCCGCGTAGGCGTTACCGTCAACCAACGCATATCCGCACAACGGAGTTTGTGCCATGCTTGGTTTGACCGACACTCAGTCGGCTTTCGTGCTCGGTGTTTTCCTCAGCGGCACGCACAGCTTCACCAAACATCCGCAAGATGTCATCATGCTGCGCAAAGGGCTCGGCATCGACGGCGACGCGCATTGTGGGCCGCTGGTCAGGCACCGCTTCGATGCGGAACGAGACCCGGCGCGGCCGAACCTGCGGCAGGTTCATCTCATCCAGGCGGAGCTCATCGACGATCTGACCCGCAAGGGTTTCGTCGTACGGCCCGGCGACCTCGGCGAGAACATCTCTACGCGCGGGATCGACCTGATGGCGTTGCCCGTGGGCACGCGGCTGCAAATCGGGCGCGATGCGGTCGTGGAGATCATGGGCTTGCGCAGTTGTTGCGTGCAGATCGATACGTTTCAGCCGGGGATGCTGCGCGAGATCATCGCGCGCGTCGATGGCAAACTGGTTCGCAAGGGCGGCGTGATGGGCATTGTCGTTGAAGGCGGCGAGGTGCGGCCGGACGATGCCATTGTCGTGCGGTTGCCGGACGGGCCGTTCGTGCCGCTCGAAGTGGTGTGACTGTAGCCACGTCCTTCGCGCCTGCGCGACGATGTCGGTGCGTTTATCGCTCTGCTCATGTTTCGTTAACCATTCCTTCATCGGCGCGGGTAAAGCTGTCGCGTGATCGCAATGGCCGTTTGGCAGCCGACATGCTTTCGCCATGACACGGCATCGCGCCCAGGAGGGGTAGCAAGAGATGAGTGTGATCAGCGCGACCAGCTCGTCGGCCTATGGCTCCGTTGCATCCTTGCTCGCTGATGCTGCCTCGTCCGTGGCGGACGATCTTCAGCCGGACGGCGCCACGTCATCAGACGCGAAATCCCGGGCGATCCGGCCGACATTGTCGATCTCTCCGATCGGGCGAAGCAGGTTTTGGCTCAGGCAAAAACAGATCAGGTCGCGGCCGACAGGCTGTCGGCCCTGGTCCAATCGCTGAGAGCGGCGGGCAAGCCCCAGCCGCTGCATTCTTCGTCCGACAAGGCACAAGCGTCCTCTTCAGGCGGCAAACCGGTCAGCTTCGAAGAACTGGCAGGGATTTCGCTGACCAGCACCACCGAAGTGACGGTGATTGCCGGCAACCGCAACGTGACCTCGACTGACGCGAATGGCGACGCGCCGCCGCCCGGCACGATCCTCCCGAAGCGTAGCTTCTCGGAGACGCTCTCCTTCAATGGCTTCCACGTCACCGCCACGGGCAACGCGCTGACCAACAACAGCGACGTCCAGATTTACGGCCCCGATGGTTCCAGCGCATCGTCAACGCTGTTCGGCGGCTCCGCTGGAGTTGGCAGTGGTGGCGCGGGAAAACAATACACGATGGTATCGAGCGCGAAGGTCGGCAACCGCCAGATATTCACCTTCGCCATGAACAGCGCCGCTGTGTCGGCCACCGCGGCGCAGAATGCGAGCGGAAGCGCGGTGCAGGCCACGGCAGCCGTGAAATCCAGCATCGTGACGTTCGTCGTCGATTTCAACACCGGCAAGATCTCGGCGATGGAAGCCGATGCCTCGAGCACGGCGACATGGAGCGCGGTTCAGAGAACGGCGTGAGAAACGCACGGCTACCCACGACAGCGGCGGGAGCGGGAACTGGCCGCGGTGGTACTCCTTTCCAAACAAGTCTCGACTCACCAAAATTTCTGTTGAAAAGAACCGGACCTTCGCAATGAACCGGCGCGATGGGGCTCGGCCGCGCCAGGCAAATTTGCACCACGAGTTCGGCGCATTACTATGACCAAGCTGTTCGGGCGGGCGTGATCGCGAAAGATCACGGGTCCCGCCCGTTATTGCCGGATCATAGCAAATGTCTGCAGTCGAGGATTTCGGTCAGAGGCTCTCGGATGTCGTCAAGACAAAGGACATCTACAGCTTCTTCAGCCGTTCCGCATTTGAGAAGGGCTACGCCTACCAGGCCCAAGGGCGCGTCACGGGATTGGAAATCAGCGACGACCTCGTGCGCATCCGCGGCAAGGTGCGCGGAGGTGAGCCCAGCCCCTATCGTGTCGACATCGAGCTCGAATTCGACCATGGGCGTCTAGTCGACCTCGACGGCACTTGCAGTTGTCCAGTCGGAGTCAATTGCAAGCATGTCGTGGCGACGATGCTCCAGGCGCTGAGCGGTGCATTGCCGTCCGAGCGGAAAACGGACATCGGCAAGACTCCCGTCCGCTCCGTGCCGATTCTGCCTTACGATGTCACCGCATGGCTCGACAGTATCGGCGCCGCCATGCGCGGAGACGATTATCCCGTCGATGTGACGCATCGGTTGCTCTACTGCCTGCAGCCCGCTGAAGCGGGTGCGCAGATGCCGTTGCTGGGGGTGTCGCTACTCTCGATCCAGATGCGCAAGGACGGGACGTTCGGGGGCAGCCCTACGCGTCCGGGCATCTCCGGCTTTTCGCCCGAACGTGCGCCGAAGTATTTTCGCGATACCGACATCGACATTCTGATGCAGCTCACGAGAGAGCGAGGGGCGTACTATCACCCACCTCGGTTGCAATCCCGCGAACTCCTGCAGCAAATCATCGCGACCGGACGTGCGTTCTGGCGCGATCACAAGGGGCGGCCGCTACAGTGGGGCGAGGCGCGCGAGGGACGCATCGATTGGCGCCAGGCCAGCAAGCAGGGCCTTGCCCCGCAACTGACGGTGCCGGGAGCGATGGGCCTTAACGCCGAGCCGCCGGTTTATATGGACGAGGCCGCAGGCGTGATCGGCCCGGTCGAACTGAGCCTGCCGCCTCGGCTTGCCTATCAGCTCTTGTCGGCGCCCGTCATCCCGCGCGCGCAAGTCGCGGAAGTGGCGCGCCGCCTCGGCGAAAGGTTGCCGCAGCTTCATCGAGGCTTGTTGCCGGGAACGCCGGCAGCGGCGGTGAAGATCGACGACGATCCGATTCCGATCTTGCGGCTCAAGCGAGGACGCGAGGGCCTGAGTGCCCAGTATTTCCACGACAGGCCCGACCGGATCGCGGTTGCCCATCTCAGTTTCCGCTACGGCCCGGTCGAGATCGAGCCCAAGGAAAAGGGAAACCCGCTTGAAGCATTCCAGGCCGGCGAGGCCTACACGATCACGCGGCGGCGGTCGAAGGAGAAAGGCGCGCGCCAGCGGCTGCTGGAATTCGATTTCCGCGAAGCGAGATTGACCCACCGGTTCCTCGATGGCGGCCATGTGGACGATCTGACGTTCGGGGAACCTCATGCCTGGCTCGATTTTCTCGAGTTCGGCCTTCCTGAGTTGCGCGCGGAAGGCTTCGATGTACTGGTCGATGACGATTTTCCGTATCGGCTGGCGCAGTCCGAGGGCGTCTTCGATGCCGAATTGGAATCCAGCGGTATCGACTGGTTCGAACTGGCGCTCGGCGTCGAAATCGACGGCGAGCGACGCGATCTGGCGCCGGTTCTGGCTGCCTTGGTCGCGACACCGAGTTTCACGCCCGATCGGATCAAGCAGCTCGCCGAGGCGGGTGACCACTTCTATCTTCCGCTTGCCGACGGCCGCCACCTGTCGCTCGCTGCCGATCGCTTCCTGCCATTGGTGCTGGCGCTCCATAGCCTCAGCCTGAGCGGGCTTTTCGGTGAGGCATCCGGAAAGATCAGGCTTTCGCGCGCGGATGTCGTGCCGCTGCTGGCGCTCGAGAATGACGACTTTGCTTTCAGCGGCGCCGACAATCTTCGGCGCCTCGCCAATCTGCTTCGGGATCGCGAATTGTCAAATCCGGCGTTGCCTGCAAATTTTCGCGCCGAACTGCGGACGTACCAGGCGCAGGGAGTGGACTGGCTCGATCTGCTGCGGGAGAGCGGCCTTGGCGGTGTGCTGGCCGACGACATGGGGCTCGGCAAGACCGTCCAGATCCTGGCGCTGTTGTCGCTGGAGAAGGCGCGCGGTCACCTTAGCGAGCCTGCCCTTGTCGTCGCTCCGACCAGCCTGATGACGAACTGGTTCAGCGAAGCGCAAAAATTCGCGCCGGATTTGAAGGTCCTCGTGCTTCACGGCTCGGATCGCAAGCAAAGCTTCGCCGCCATCGCGGAACATGATCTTGTCCTGACCACCTATCCGCTGATTGCGCGGGATCACGAAGTCCTGCTGTCTCGCGATTGGCACATGGCCGTGCTGGACGAGGCGCAGACGATCAAGAATCCCAATGCCGCGACCACCCGCTGGTTGCGCGGCATCAAAGCGCGGCATCGCTTCTGCCTGACGGGGACGCCGGTGGAAAATCATCTCGGCGAGCTCTGGTCCATCATGAGCTTTGCCAATCCGGGATTTCTTGGCGACAAGACCGATTTTGGCCGGCGCTGGCGCACCCCGATCGAGAAGCGCACGGATACGCGACGCGCAGCAGCGCTGGCGCAGCGCGTGAAACCATTTCTGCTGCGCCGGACCAAGGCGGAGGTGGTTAAGGAACTGCCGGCCAAGAGCGAGATCGTCGAGCGCATCGCATTGGAGGGCAGTCAGCGTGACCTCTACGATTCCATTCGCCTGTCGATGTCGGACAAGGTCCGCAAGGCGATCCAGGAGCGCGGCCTGGCCAAGAGCCACATCGTCGTTCTCGAAGCGCTGCTCAGGCTGCGCCAGGCCTGCTGCGATCCGGCGCTGCTGAAGCTCGACGATCGCGTCAAGCGCCCATCTGCCAAGCTTGACCGGCTGATGGAAATGGTTGTGGAACTCTTGAGCGAGGGCCGGAAGATCATCGTCTTCTCGCAGTTCACCTCGATGATCGACCTGATCAAGGTCAGGTTCGATGCAGAGGCTATCCGCTACAGCGTCCTGACTGGAGAAACGACCAATCGCAAGCGCGCGATCGAAGCGTTTCAGGACGGCAACAGCGATGTCTTCCTCATCAGCCTGAAGGCCGGAGGCGTCGGGCTCAACCTGACGGCGGCCGATACGGTGGTCATCTTCGATCCCTGGTGGAATCCGGCCGTCGAGGAGCAGGCGATCGATCGCGCCCATCGCATCGGCCAGGACAAGCCGGTCTTCATCTATCGGCTGGTGGCATCGGGTACGATCGAGGAGAAGATGGACGAGCTCAAGGCGCGGAAGCGTACCTTGGCCGACAGCCTGTTCGATCGCGAGGGACGCGTCGGCGCGGCACTCACCGAAGAGGACGTGCGCGCGCTGTTCGAGGAATAGTGACGCGTGGCTGCGAACCGATCATGCTTGGCCGTGGAACAGATTGTAGCCGGGCGTCAGCAGATTGTGCGGATCGTAGCGCTGTCTGGCGTCGCGCAGCAGCGGCCATTTCGGGCCGAAATGCTCGCGCCAATCGTCTGACGACATTGGAAAGGCGCTGACGGGATAGAGGAAGCCGCCAGCTTTGCGAATGCGATCGTAGAACGCGCGGTTCGCCGCGACCGTCCGCGCGATCGAGGCCGCGTCGGTATCGGAAGGGATGCGGACCAGGTTGAATGGAACGACGATACTCTCGTCCGGCAACCGCACCAGCGGGGCGCGCAACGCATCGGTCAGCATCGGATAATAGGTGATCCGTCCGAATGGCCCGACGTCCCCGTTGCTCAGGCCGCCGACGATCTCGCGCGCCACCTGTTCGGCATTGCTGCCACGCAGGAATGTGAACAGCCACGGCTGCGGAATGGACCACTGGCCCTTCGATCGCAGCAGGTTTTCAAGTTTGGCGAAGGCCAGCGCGTCATCGCGATAGGTGAGGTCGGTGATAACAGCCTTGCCGCGATCGTCCGCGAGGTCTGCAAGCGCTGTGCTTTCATCGGGCGCGGCATCGCGGTTGTAGAAGATCGCGCCGTCGAGCTGGTAGCGCCAGCCGCCGCTGCCGTCGGGCAGGATCGCGCCCTGCAATTGGTCGAAGCGCCCCGCCGTTAACATGCGCCGCTGATCCGCGGTCAGGGACGCCAGATCGCGATAAAAGAGCTGATAGCGGCGGACCCGGTCGGGCGCGCGCGCCAGGCGCAAGCTGGCGCGGGTGATGATGCCGCATTGGCCGAGACCGGCCCTGACACCATCGAACAGATCGGGATTTTCGGTCGCCGAACAGGTCAGCTCCCGGCCGTCGCCCGTGACGACGCTCATTTCGAGCACATGATCAGCCTGCATGCCATATCGCGACGACGTTCCGCCGATGCCGCCGATCGCGATCGTGCCGCCGACCGACAGGCCGAGATAATTGGTCAGCACCGGCGGCGTCAGTCCCCGCGCCAGCGTCGCATCGAGCACGCTCTGCCATGTCGCTCCGGCCTCGACCACGATGCTATCCGCCTCGACCTCGCCAATGCAATTGAGCCCGCGCATATCGACGACGATGCCGTCGGTCAGCGAACGGCCGTAGGTCGAATGGCCCTGACCGCGCGCTGCGACCTTCAATCCTCGCTCGGCTGCCCATCGCATCACGGTCGCGATGTCTTCGCTCTCGGCTGGCTTCAAGACCGCGCGCGGCTCTTTGCGAATGATCCGGCCGAAATCATTTGCCGCCGCGGCGCGAACAGCCTCGTCATGACTGAGTTCGCCCTTGAGCTGCGATCGGTCGTTCGAATTGGCTTGTGCTAGCGTGTTCATCTGAGTACCGGAAGCGAATGCTGCGGTAAGGCCAAGGCCTGCACGCAGCAGGGTGCGTCTGTCGGGAGACATGCCTGCTCCTCGATTTGAAAAGCCTGGCAAGGGCGAATTCCGCGCTGAGCCGCGTCTAAGTTGAGTTTGCGGAGCCTGAGAGACAATCAACGCTGCGCAGAATTGACCTTTCCGAAAATCGGGAAAATCAGACCGCGTTAGAGGCGCGCGCGCTTCAGGCGTTCCGCGAGCAGGTCGGCGAACAGCCGCGTCTTCGCCGGTGGCATGCCGCTCGGCGGGAACACCGCCTGGATCGGAATCCGCGGAGCCTCGAACTCTTCGAGCAGGATCTCCAGCGCACCGCGATCGAACAGTTCGGCGATCTGCCAGAACGGACCATATCCGATGCCAAGGCCATGGCAGGCGGCGGCGTGCGCCGCAGCGACATTGTCGGTGCGGAAGCAACCGCTCGCACGCACATTCCTGAGGCGGCCGCGCACCTGGAACCGCCACGCTTGCGTCTCGGCTTCGGCTGTGCCGTGCAGGATGCATTGGTGGCGGACGAGGTCGTCGGGATGGCGTGGATGGCCATGGCGATCGAGATAGCCGGGCGCGGCGTAGACGACGGTGCGAAGCTCGCCGAGACGGCGTGCTTTCAGCGAGGAGTCCGGCAGGTCTCTTATTCTGATAGCAAGATCGAAACCGCCGCCGACGACATCGATCGGGCGGTCTGATCCTTGCAGGTCGGCCTTGATGCGCGGATAGCGCGCGATGAAGTCCGCAAGCGCGGGCGCGACAAAAGTCGAGCCGAACAGGACCGGCGCGGTAACGCGGAGCAGTCCCGATGGCTCGGCGCGCCGGCGCGCCGCTTCCAGGCGCGCCTCGCTGATTTCGGAGAACGCCGGCTTGACGCGCCGATAGAACGCAAGGCCAGCTTCGGTGGCGAAGGATTTTCGCGTGGTGCGCCTGATGAGTTCGACGCCGACACTATGCTCCAGCGCCAGCAGTGAGCGATTGACGGCCTGCACGGACCGGCCGAGCCGGCGCGCCGCCGCCGTCTGGCTGCCGGTTTCGATAACAGCCAGAAAGGCCTCGATTTCCTCCATCGAACCCGCCTCCGCATTTTCTCGAAATGCGAGAGGATAGTGCTGAAGTCGATGGATGATGGCAAGGGCAGGCGGAGCGCCCTGAGAACGGGCCCGGTTAGCTCGCGTACTGGGCGATGCCGTTGCCGAACGACCAGTTCTCCTTCTTGACCTCGACGAGGTTGATGAAGATGTCCTCGCGGCGTAGCCCGAGCGCGGTGTGCAGGCCGTCGGCGATCGCCTTGTAGAGCGCCTGCTTCTGCGCGGAGGTGCGGCCCTCGTTCCAGGTGATCTGGATGATCACGAGATCGTTGGTGCGGTGGATGCCGAGATAGTCGGCATCGAACAGGAAGCCATCGGCCTCGTGCTCGCTGATGAGCTGGAACCGGTCCTTCTCAGGCACGCCCACACTGATGAGTGCGTCATACACGATGCGGCCAATCTCCTGCCGGAAGGCCGCGTCCTTACCCTTGCGAAGATCGATGCGAACGAGGGGCATGTCCGTCTCCTGTTGTCCGATGCGACTTCGTCGCGCCCGCCGCGGCGATCGTCTGCAGATGCTCGCAATTACACTAGCTGCATATGCTGGTATTGAAGGTCAAGAGTTGCATCGTAGAATGTAACCGTAACAAACAAGGAGCGGATGTGTCCTGCTATCTCGGTCTCGACGGCTTTCGCGGCGGCTGGGTAGTGGCCTGGATCGACGATCAGGGTAACCACGGCTTCGACTATTCGCCGCACCTGGATCGGCTTCTCGCGGCTGCGCACAAGCGCGCCATGATCGATATGCCGATCGGCCTGACGATGAAGGGGCACCGGACGTGCGATCTGCGTGCCCGCGAATGGGTCGGCGCTTCCGTGTTTCTCGGCGCGCGGCGCAATCTTTGGGAGTTCGCGGACCAGGCTTCGGCGAATCGTTACTATTGGCATCACGAGGGGCCGGGCATGGGCGTGTCCTGCCAGCTCTGGAATATCAGGGACAAGATCAGGGAGGTCGACGATTTCATCACGCCGGAGCGTCAGGCAACCATCGGCGAGGCGCATCCGGAACTGATCTTCCGAAATCTCGGCAAGCAGATCCGCCTGGAAGGCAAGAAGTCGGAGCGAGGCCGCGAGCAGCGCTTGAGACTGTTGGCCGAGCGCGGCTTTGTCAAACTTTCACGCTGGCTGGCGCAACGTTACGGCACCGGGATCGGACGCGACGATTTGATCGATGCCTGCGCCTGCGCGGTGGCCGCGCGGGACAGCAATGCGCGTCTCGGCGGCGAGGAGGTCGACGTTCGCGGCTTGCGGATGGAGATCAATTACTGAGAGACCAACGGGAGGCGTCACCCTCTCACTTCCGCGTAACCTCCGGGAATATCCACATCGCGATCACCATGAACGGAGCGAGCACCATGATCGCGATCTTCGGACCGTGCTGCCCGATCGAGTCCTGGTAGAAATAGGCCGCACAAGCGACGAGCAGCACGATGATCGATAGAGCTGTCTTGATCGGGAAGGGCATCGGCACACTCCTCTATGAGGCGGTAAATCCCTGCAGCGGGGAGAGCATCAGCGCGAGCGCTGCGAGCTGGACAAGGCCAAGGACGGCGAGCCCGCTGCGGCTGTCGCGCCACGCGCCCGGAATGACCTGAAACACCGCGGGAATGAACAGGAAGATCAGGCCGCCGAACACCACGACGGAGGTCCAGCGCAGCGTCTGGTGCGCAAACGAGGCCACACCCGCGAGCAGAATCATGAGTAACGCGAGATTGGCGAGCACGAGCACCCCGCCGGACGCGCCCGCGATCGATTGCGGCCTTGCGCTTCGCGGAAACATGCCGACCAGCGTGAAGAAGCTCAGGCAGCAGGCTGCGAAGGCTGCTGCGAACAGCGCCAGCGCGAGGCCGTTCGGCTCGATGCCGGCCATGGCTGTCACTCCGCCGGCACGGAGCTTACAGCCGGATCGATCCGCGGGGTGCGCGCGGTCTTGCGCATGTTGCGCTTGACGAAGCGTGTATCGTAGCCGTTGAAGAGATGACCGAGCAGGCCGCGGTCGAGATCCGACGTACCGAGCAGCCAGTCCATGATCGGGAAGGTGAGGTTCATGTTCCGCTCCATCATGATCGATTGATCGTGATGGGCGGTGTGGTGACGGCGGATCGTATTCACCATCGGCACGTTGCGGACGAACCAGTTCTCCTCGACATGGCAGCAGAAATGCATGAACTCGTAGATCAGGTACATCGACGTCGTCGTCGCGATCAGGAGCCATCCGACATTGGCCGAGATGATAGTGCCGGCCACGATCGCAAGCGGGATCGACATCAGGGTGAAGGTGGCGAGCGCGTAAGGCGGGAAGAAAGTCACGCGCCAGTCGTGATGATCGGCGAAGCGCATCTCATGATCGGTGAAGAACTGGTGATGCATCAAGGTGTGACGGTTATAGATCGCGCGGAACGCCTTGATCTGCGAGGGGCGGTGCATCACGTAGCGGTGGATCCACCACTCGAAGAAATTCGCACCCAGAAAAGTCACGGGGACGATCAGCAATTCCCATGCGCGCAGGTCGCGAACATTGGCGAGATAGATGTAGAGCGCGGTGAAGCCGATCACGTAGATGATGAAGACGTGCAGCCAGCCATTGTACCAGCCGGCGACCCGCTCCCGATAGGTTTCGCGGTAACGGCGCTGCCGATCCGACATGGCGGTTGATGTGAGTTCCATGGCCGACCTCCCGACGTCGAACTTGGATGACATTCGAATTCGCGTGTGATATATCACTAATCTATCAACGCGGCAAGATGGCGGCTAACGCCTGGAGCATGATCCGGAAAAGTGGAAACCGGTTTTTCATGCTCAAATTTCTAAGGTGTCGGGAGGAACCACGCATGAAAAGGTTTTGCGGAGACCGCACCATCGACGGAGTCGTGGTCACGGTGGATGGCCGGCCGCTCGATCAGAGGCCGGACTTGCACCGCTACACCGCGAACGGTTTTGAATGGAGCTATGAGGGGGAGGAGCCGCGACAACTGTCGCTGGCGATCCTAGCCGAGCACCTGAACGATGCCGCCGCGGCAAAGGCGCTGGTCGAGCTGTTCATGAAGGCGGTGGTTGCCAATTTCGGCAATGAGTGGGAAATGAGTTCCGCCGACATCGACGCGGCGCTGGCGGCGCTGCGGAAAGACAGTGGTGCTGTTCGGGCCGCATCCTGAAACAGGGCAGGGCGGGAGATCTCGAAGTGGGGCTCAAATACAAGGCGGCGGTACTGCACGCGCCGAAATCGCCGCTCGTCATCGAGACGGTCGAGGCGGGCGAACTCGCGGCCGACGACGTGCTCGTCCGCATCAAGGCGGTGGGGCTTTGCCATACCGACCTCGAGGTGATCGAAGGCAGCCTGCGCAATCCGATGCCGATCCTGCTCGGTCATGAAGCGTCCGGCATCGTCGAGCAGGTCGGGCCGAACGCCCGTAGCGTCGCGGTCGGCGACCACGTCGTCCTCTCCTGGAATCCGCATTGCGGGCATTGCTTCTATTGCGATCGCGACCTGCCGATCCTCTGCGAATCCTATCTGGGACAGGCGCCGCTCGCGGTGCAATTCGACGGTCGCAGCCGCGCCCGATTGAGCGACGGGCGCGAGCTCAAGCATCTGATGTATCTCGGCACGCTCGCCGAATACTGCATCGTGCCGGCGCAGCAGGCGATCGTGGTGCCGAAGGAGCTTGCCTTCGATCAAGCCTGCCTGATCGGTTGCGGCGTCATGACCGGCGTGGGTGCCGCGCTCAACGTCGCGTCCATCCACTACGGCGACAGCGTGATGGTGATCGGATGCGGCGCGGTGGGTCTTGCGGCGATGCAGGGCGCGCGCATGGCCGGCGCTGGCGTTGTCATCGCCGTCGATCTCGATGACAACAAGCTCGATCTGGCCAAGCAGCTTGGGGCGACGCACGCGATCAACGCCGCCAAGGAGGATGTGATCGATCTTTCGCGTCAATTGACCGATGGCCGCGGCGTCGACGTCGTTCTGGAGTCGGCGGGCAGCGCGCGTGCGTTTCGGATGACGAGCGAGGCGGTGCGGCCGGGCGGCGAGGTCATCTGGCTCGGCAAGGTCGATGTCGCGCAGGACGTCGCGTTTCGATGGGGTTCGCTGATGCAGGAAAAGCGCATCCGACGCTCCAGCTATGGCGGCGCGCGGCCGCTGCGCGACTTTCCGATGCTGGCGCGGGCCGCGCTCGACGGCCGGCTCAAGCTGGATCAGTTGATCACCGCGCGTATCTCGCTCGAACAAGTCAACGAGGGGTTCGAGGCATTGAGGCGCGGTACGGCCATCCGCAGCGTCGTGGTGCTCTAGATTCTTTGACGCGTTTTCTTCACGCGAACCGGTACCCACTTCGCTCGAAAACGCTCTGGATCACGTCTCGATGGTCTTGCGGGTGAAGCTTTCGATGTAGTCGAGCAGGCGATCGGACGCTTTCGCCGCGGCTTCCGGATCGCGCGCGGCGATCCGCTCGGCGACGTCGGCGTGCAGGCGCGCCGACAGCGGCAGGTCGCCGACTTCCCGGTAGTGCTGGTACCAGAAGCGTCGGGACAGGCCGTGCATCAGGCCCATCGCGCGGGAGGCGAACTCGTTTCTCGCGGCCTGGCTGACCAGTTCGTTGAAGGCGCGATCGAGCCGCATGAAGGTCATGTCGTCGGATTCATCGGAGGCGCGGCGCATCTCCCGGGCGATGGTCGTAAATTGAGCGATTTCCTCCGGCGTCGCGCGCTCGGCCGCGCCGCGCGCCATCAGCCGCTCGAGCTCGCGGCGCACTTCGAGCAGGCGCATCTGTGTCCTGAGGTTGATCTGCGACACCAGGATGCCCCGTCGCGGCAGGATGACGACGAGGCCGTCGCGGGCCAGACGCTGCAGCGCCTCGCGGATCGGGGTGCGGCCGATGCCCAGTTTCGCCGCCAGCGACTGTTCCGACAGGATGGTTTCAGGCGGCAAGGCGAGGGTGACGATCAGTTCCTCCAGTTGCCGATAGGCGCGGTCCGTCAACGTCTCCTGATCGCGCTCGTCGCGTTCGAGGTCGACGCTGCGCGGCACGTCGCGCGAGCCCGGCTGGCTTTTCCTGGACCTGGCAGTCTTGCTGGTGCGGGCTCGTGGGGTTCGCCTGTCCGCGGCCATCTGCCGTGATTCTCCCTTTGCTCGTCACGACGATATTTCACGCGTGACGAGGAGGGTCAATCGGGCGTCGGTGCGGCCTGCGTAGCCGCAATGCTCTCGATCAATGCGAGATGCTTTCGAGCGTTCGACCTTTGGTTTCCTCACCCATTGTGAGCACGACAAGGGCGCGCGGATGTCTGTGCGGTCGATGTCGCGGCCTCAGGGAGGAGCGGCGCACTCAGATCTTTCCCCTCGGCCTGAGGAGGCCGCTCCGCGGCCGTCTCGAAGGCCGGGGCCACAGGCGGGGCCACATTCCTTCGAGACGCTTGCTATGCAAGCTCCTCAGGATGAGGGTCGGGTTTTCTCGAAAGATTATGCTCGGACGACGTGCTACGGTTGCAGCGTTAGGGTCGACTATTCCGCAAAGCACCATGAACGGGAACGTGCATTGTTCGCGGCGCTACCTCATTCCATGATGGCGCCATCCTGATCCCTCCATCCGCGGAGCCTCCATGACAGCAGAAGCGATCCGCCCCGCCGCCCATCACCACCCCTGGTACAAGGTCCTCTACATCCAGGTCCTGATCGCGATCGCGCTTGGCATCCTGCTCGGCCATTTCTATCCCGGTCTCGGCAAGGAGATGAAGCCGCTCGGCGACGGCTTCATCGCGCTGATCAAGATGATGATCGCGCCGGTGATCTTCTGCACTGTCGTACATGGCATCTCCTCGATGGGCGACCTCAAGCGCGTCGGCCGCGTCGGCCTGAAGGCGTTGATCTATTTCGAGGTCGTGTCGACGGTGGCGCTGGCGGTCGGCCTGATCGTCGGCAGGACGCTGCAGCCGGGGCGGGGCTTCAACATCGATCCGACGTCAATCGATCCCAGTTCGGTCGCGACCTACGTGACCAAGGCGAAAGAGGAGGGGATCATCGCCCATTTGATGGCGATCATCCCCGACAGCTTCTTCGGCGCACTGGCGCGCGGCGACCTTCTGCAGGTGCTCTTGATCTCGATTCTATCAGGCTTTGCCATCGCCTTCATGGGCAAGGCGGGCGAGCCGATTGCATATGCGATCGACCAGGCGGCCAAAGTGTTCTTTGGCGTGATCCGCATCATCGTGCGTGTCGCGCCGCTCGGCGCCTTCGGTGCGATGGCGTTCACCGTCGGCGCTTACGGGCTGGGTTCGCTGTGGAATCTCGTGGCGCTGATCGGCACCTTCTATTTGACCAGCGCGCTGTTCGTCCTGATCGTGCTTGGCTCTATCGCGCGGCTCTCGGGATTCTCGATCATCCGCTTCATCGGCTACATCAAGGACGAATTGTTGATCGTGCTCGGCACCTCGTCGTCGGAGACGGTGCTGCCGCAGATGATCCAGAAGATGGAGCATCTCGGCGCCTCGCGCTCGGTGGTCGGCCTCGTCATCCCGACCGGCTACAGCTTCAATCTCGACGGCACCAACATCTACATGACGCTGGCCACGCTGTTCCTGGCACAGGCGACCAACACGCCTCTGACGATCTGGCAGGAGCTTGGCATTCTGGGCATCGCCATGATCACCTCGAAGGGGGCGTCCGGCGTTACTGGGGCCGGCTTCATCACGCTGGCCGCAACGTTGTCCATCGTGCCTGACATCCCGATCCAGTCGCTCGCCATCCTCGTCGGCATCGACAAGTTCATGAGCGAATGCCGCGCGCTGACCAACCTGATCGGCAACGGCGTCGCCTGCGTCGTCATCAGTCTTTCAGAGGGCGAGCTCGACAAGGCAAAGCTGCACGAGACCATGGCAAACCCGCTCGAACTCGGCGAGGCGCTCGAGCCGGGCGGGGGCTCCTAGGCGACGCCGCGGCCACGTCTGGTCGATAACGACAATTCATGATGCATAACCAACGGGATATTTCAGGCAGCGGTGCGAGGCGCCCTCCATATGGCTTGCGGCTAAGCTGACAGCAATTATGCCGCTCCACGTGCCCCTTGACTGACATATATCTGTCCGGTTATACGTCAATCAATAGCCAGCGGGTTATCGATCTCAAATGCCGAACGCACACGATGACCTCTTCAGGGCGCTCGCCGATCCGACCCGGCGGGCCATCTTCGAGCGATTGTGTCGCGAAGGAGAGCAGACGGTCGGGGCTCTGACGGCTCTGGCCGGGGTCTCGCAGCCGGCCGTCTCGAAGCACCTTGGTGTTCTGAAACAGGCGGGACTCGTGCGCGACCGCCACGAAGGTCGCCAGACGCACTACAGCGCGCAGCTCGGCGCCTTGGCCCCGCTGATCGACTGGACCAGCCAAATGGCCGGCTTCTGGCAAAGCCGGTTCGACCACCTCGAAGATCTGCTCAAAAGGATGGACCAATGACCACCATTGCGACCGAAACGCGCTCCGTCATTGTCGAACGTGAGATACCCTATCCGCCGGAAAAGATCTGGCGTGCGCTCACGCAACCACACCTGATCGAGGAATGGCTCATGAAGAGCGACTTCAAGCCCGTCGTAGGTCACCGTTTCAACCTTCGCGGCGAATGGGGCGGCGTGCTGGACTGCGAGGTCCTCGCGATCGAGCCGAACAAGGCGCTGTCCTACACCTGGAATTTTGCGCACGACGATGCCGCCTTCAACCTGAAGAGCGTAGTGACCTTTACGCTCACGCCAACGAGCACGGGAACCCATTTGCGCATGGAGCAGTCGGGCTTCCGGCCGGATCAGAAGCAGGCCTACGGCGGCGCCCACGCCGGGTGGCAGCAGTTCTTTGCGAATCTCGAACAGGTGCTGGGGCGGACAGATTGAGCATCTGCGGGTGAATGCAATGGCGAGCAAAACTTCCGTAAAGAAAGCGACAACCATCATGGTCAAGAGCAAGAGTGGCTCGAAGGAAGTAGGCGCGCCCTCTCAACTGATCGATGCGAGAATCGAGGAACTCGGTGATTGGCGGGGCGAGACGCTCGCTCGAGTCCGCGATCTCATCAAGCAGGCCGACCCCGAAGTGGTCGAGGAGTGGAAGTGGAGGGGCGTTCCGGTGTGGGAGCACGCCGGAATTATCTGCACCGGTGAGACGTACAAGAACGTCGTGAAGATGACTTTCGCTAAGGGCGCCTCCTTGGAGGACCCTTCAGGCCTCTTCAACTCCAGCCTCGAAGGCAACACCAGGCGTGCGATCGATTTCCATGAGGGCGGCAAGATCGATGAAGCGGCGTTGAAGGCGCTCATTCGCGAGGCCGTGGCACTGAACCTCTCTAAGAAACCAAAGAGCGCTTGAGGAGTCAGCGAAGACGACTCATTCCGGCACGCCGGCGGCCCGCAGCGCTTCGGCATAGGTCCGCGCCATGGGCTCGACCGGGAAGGGGATTCGCGACAGGAAGCCTGCGATCGAAAATTCCGGCTCGACCTTCAGCAATTCTCGCGCAACCTGTACTGCGCGGTCGCGCTCGCCGGTTTTCACCAGCGCCACGGTGAGGACGCGCAGCGCCACCGCGAAGCGGCGGTTCTGCGCCAGCGCCTTCTCCGCCCAAACGATCGCTTCGGGGAAATTCTCGTCCAGGATGGCGCAGATCGCGAGCGCGCCGGAGGCGAACCAGCCGCGCGGGTCGCGGGGATTGAGCCGCTGCGCTCGCTCGATCATGGCGCGGCCGGCGCCCTGATTGCCGCGCATCGCCTCGATCCAGCCGCCAAGCGTCAACGCCATCGCGGAATTCGGATTGATCGCGAGCGAGCGGCTGAACAATTCGCGCGCCGGCTCGATTTCGTCGGCCATGTTCCAGATCGCGAATGCCGCCATCCACAACACCTGCGCATCGTTCGGCGCGAGCTCGACCGCGCGCCAGGCCTGCGCGACGGCCTTGCCGCGATAGTCCTCGTCCGGCCCGATCCACCCTTGGAAATGGCGCAGCGCATGGCAATAGGCGGATGCTGCCATGGCCGGCGCGTAGGCGTGATCGATCGCCAGCGCCTGGTCGAGGCAGTCGATCGCCGCCGCAATGCTCTCAGTGGTGAACTCGTAACGCAGACCGTAGGCGCGCAGCAGCAGGTCGTAGGCGTCGAGCTGGCTCGGCGGAGAAGACCGGCGGCGCTCGGCTTCGGCAAGGTGCAGCGTCGGCTCGATTGCGGCCACCACGCTTTCGGTGATGCGGTCCTGCAGGTCGAACACCTCGCTCGCATCGCCGTCGAAGCGGTCGGCCCAGAGATGGACGGCCGAGCTTGCGTCGATGAGCTGGCCAGTGATCCGCAACCGATCGCCGCCGCGGCGAACGCTGCCTTCCAGCACATAGCCGACGCCGAGCTCGCGGCCGACCTGGCGGATATCGACCGCCTTGCCCTTGTAGGTGAAGGAGGAGTTTCGCGCGATCACGGACAGTCCGCTGCAGCGCGACAGCGCCGTGATGATGTCCTCGGCAACCCCGTCGGCAAAATACTCCTGCTCGGGATCGCCGCTCATATTGGTGAACGGCAGCACCGCGATTGATGGGCCTTCGAAGGCGGCAACGGGCGGCCCTGCGCTCTCATCGGCCGCTTGCTCGCGGACCTCGCCGACGAAACGAATGCCCTTGCGCGGGAGCGTGCGGATCAGCCGCTGCTCGTCGCCATTGTCGCCGATGGCCGCGCGTGCGGCATTCAGCCGACTGCTCAGCGTCGCTTCCGACACGATGCGCCCGCGCCAGACGGCGGCCAACAGGTCGTCGCGGCTGACAACATGGTCGCGCGAGCGGATCAGGAATTCCAGGAGATCGAACACCTGCGGCTCGACGGCAACGAGGCTGTCGCCGCGGCGCAGCTCGCGGCGGTCGGGATCCAGAACGAAGTTATTGAAATGATAGAGCAAATTTCTATGGCCTGCCGGCTGTGACGGGAGTCGCAGCGAACCTAGCACAAGGCGCCTGTCGCAAAAATCAAAGCCATCTGAAGGATAAATCCAGATAGTCTCCAAGCGCTGATAGGCGGGAGGGGGCAAAAGGTCGCCAGTTCGAAATGGAGATCGCCATGTCCCAGAATATCAACCAGAGCCGTCGCCGCTTCTTCGGCGTAGCCGCCGGAACCTTCGCCGCCGCCCAGTTCGGCCTGATCGGGCACAGCCATGCGCAGGGCGCCAAGAAGGCCACGCTGCCCGCGGCACGGTCGGGCACGAATACCTCGTTCGGACCGTTGAAGCAGATCGACGCCGGCCTTCTCAATGTCAGCTATGCCGCGGCGGGACCCGCTGATGGTCCGGTGGTGATCCTGCTGCACGGCTGGCCCTACGACATCTACAGCTATGTCGACGTCGCTCCGCTGTTGGCATCCGCCGGCTATCGCGTGATCATCCCTTACCTGCGCGGCTACGGCCCCACGCGTTTCCTTTCCGATGCGACGTTCCGGAACGGCCAGCCGGCCGCGCTCGCCGTCGACATCGTCGCGCTGATGGATGCGCTCAAGATCGAGAAGGCGACGCTTGCCGGCTACGACTGGGGCGCGCGCACGGCCAACATCATCGCCGCGCTCTGGCCGGAGCGCTGCAAGTCGATGGTCTCCGTCAGCGGTTACCTGATCGGCAGCCAGGAGGCCGGCAAGATGCCGCTGCCGCCGAAGGCCGAACTGCAATGGTGGTACCAGTTCTATTTCGCCACCGAGCGCGGGCAGCAAGGCTATGACAAGTACCGGCACGACTTCGCCAGGCTGATCTGGCAACTCGCTTCGCCGAAGTGGCATTTCGACGACGCCACCTTCGAGCGCAGTGCGAGCGCCTTCGACAACTCCGATCACGTCCGCATCGTCATCCATAACTACCGCTGGCGGCTCGACCTCGCCGAGGGCGAAGCGAAATACGATGATCTAGAGAAGAAGCTCGCGACATTCCCTGTCATCACGGTGCCGACCATCACCATGGAAGGCGACGCCAACGGCGCGCCGCATCCGGAACCGAGCGCCTACGCCAAGAAATTCTCCGGCAAGTACGAGCACCGCCTCATCACCGGCGGCATCGGCCACAATCTGCCGCAGGAGGCCCCGCAGGCCTTTGCGCAGGCCGTCATCGATGTCGATAACGCCTGATCGAAAAGCAGCACGGGTCTCGAGATATGCGACAGAATCTGAAATGGGCCTTGGCTGCCCTCATGGTGACCTGCGCCGCGACGGCAGCGCCCTTCGCCGCGAGCCTTGCCGATGATGGGGCGTCGCCGATCTTCGGCGTCAGGATTCCCGATGGCTATCGCGACTGGAAGCTGATCGCTGTCGGGCAGGAGGTCGGCCTCGATGAACTCCGGGGCGTCCTCGGCAATGCCGCGGCGGTCAAGGCCAGTCAGGACGGCGCGCTGCCGTTTCCGGACGGCACCACTTTCGTCAAGCTCGCCTGGAAGCATGTCCCGGTCGAAGGCCTCGACGGCGCCTTCATCACGGGCTCGCCCACCACCGTCCAGATCATGGTCAAGGATTCCGCCAGATACGCCTCCACCGGCGGCTGGGGTTTTGGCCGGTTCATCGACGGCAAGCCCGTGGACGAGGCCCAGCACCGGACCTGCTTCGCATGCCATGAAGCCCACGCGAAAGATCACGATTTCGTCTTCACGCGCTACGGACGCTGAGAACTCCGGGGAATTCACAGGAGGCGTGGTGCCCAATCTGGCGCAACAGCCGTTGCGAAGCTACTTTCGCGTGGCAACGCACGCGAGGAACGGCTTTGAGCATCACCATCTACGGCATCAAGAACTGCGACACCATGAAGAAGGCGCGCGCCTGGCTCGACGGCCATGGCGTCGCCTATGATTTCCACGACTACAAGACGGCCGGCATCGCCAAGGACAAGCTGAAGCAATGGAGCGACGAGGTCGGCTGGGAAACGCTGCTCAACCGGGCCGGCACCACGTTCAAGAAATTGCCTGATGCCGACAAGGAAGGCCTGAACGAGCGCAAGGCCCTGGCACTGATGGCGGCGCAGCCGTCGATGATCAAGCGGCCGGTGCTCGATCTCGGCGGCAAACTGCTGGTCGGCTTCAAGGACGAGGTCTACGCCAAGGAGGTGAAATCGCGCGGCCGCAAAGGGTAGGGCGGGGACGATTTCCGGGAACCTCTGCGCCTCGGCCGCATCTAATCCGGTATCCGCTGGAATAGAGGCGAGAACGCCATGCAATCGGCCACCACACCCAAGTCTGCGCTGGCTGCGGCCGGCGACATCGAACTCGTCAAGCGCGCATTGATCCGCGACGAGGCCGCCGTTCGCGCCATCCTTAAAGCCAACAACCGCAGGCTCTATCGGCTGGCGCGCGGCATCCTGCGCAACGACAGCGAGGCCGAGGATGTCGTCCAGGAAACCTATGTCCGGGCCTTCACGCATCTTGCCGATTTTCGCGGCGAGTCCAGCCTTTCAACCTGGTTGTCGCGGATCGCGATGAACGAGGCGCTGGGACGGCTGCGTCGCGAGCGACGCGGTGTCGAGATTTCGTCACTGCCGCAAGGCGCGCTGGACGCCCAGATCATTCAGTTCCCTCTGATGTCCACTGCAGCCGATCCCGAAAAATCCATGGCCCAGCGCGAAATCCACAGAGTTGTCGAGGCCGCCATCGACGAACTGCCGGAGGCATTTCGCCTCGTCTTCATCACGCGCGTGGTCGAGGGCATGAATGTCGAGGAGACCGCGGAACTTCTCGACCTCAAGCCCGAGACGGTGAAGACGCGGCTGCACCGCGCCCGCGCCATGCTGCGCGACAATGTCGAGAAGAAGATCGGTCCCGTGATCATGGAGGTGTTCCCGTTTGCCGGCCGCCGCTGCGACCGCCTGACCGAAGCCGTGCTGAAACGGCTCGGCTATATCTGAAGAATTTTGGGAACCTCGAGGGCCCATCGCCATCCAACTCCTGTGCAAACGAAATGCGCCGTCGGGAACCCCGCGGCGCCACAGGAGGACCAGATATGTTCGCTCAATTGGGAGCGGTGATCGCCGCGGTGGTGTTGCTGAGCAGCCCAGCGCTTGCCGAAAGCAAGCTCACCGATCCACAGATCGCCCACATCGCATACACCGCCGGCAGTATCGATATCGCGGCGGCCAAGCAGGCGCTGACGAAGGCCAGCAACAAGGACGTCAAGGCGTTCGCGGAAGACATGGTGCGCGACCATGAGGCCGTAAACAAGCAGGCGCTTGACCTCGTCAAGAAACTCAATGTCACGCCCGAGGATAACGACACCAGCAAGGCACTCTCGAAGCAGGCGGCCGACAAGCTCGCCGAGCTCGGCGAGCTCCACGGCGCCGCCTTCGACAAGGCCTACATCGCCAACGAGGTCGCCTATCACAAGACCGTCGACAGCGCGCTGGAAACGAAGTTGATCCCGTCGGCCAGCAACGCCGAACTGAAGGGCTTGCTGCAGACCGGCCTGAAGATCTTTCAAGGCCACGAGCAGCATGCCGAGCATGTCGCCGCAGAGCTGAAGTAACCTTGAAGGAGAGGGGCTCCCCATGCAGCCCGGACGCCTTCCTCTGATTGCCGGCGTGCTTTCCCTTGCGGCGATGGCGGTCCCGGCACATGCGGCGACGATCACGATCGTGATGGAAAATCTGGTGGTCTCGCCGGCCGAGGCGACGGCCAAGGCCGGCGATACCATCGAGTGGGTGAACAAGGACGTGGTCGCGCACACCGCGACCGCCAAGAACGGCAATTTCGACGTGATGATACCGCCTAAGAAGACCGTGACTTACGTCCTGAAGAAAGCGGGCACCGTCGACTACTACTGCCGCTTCCATCCCAACATGAAGGCGATGCTCAAGATCGACAGCGAGGCGTCGCCTTGATCGGCAGGAGGCTCATGGAACCTTGCTGCTGGTCTCCGTTCCAGGGTAGATATACTTCCGGACGTCTGCCGGCCTCGATCATCAACCTAGAGGGAGAGAGCAGTGGGACTGTCCTGGCAACAAGGCCCGCTCTCAACGGGAGCATTTGGCCGGTTCCTCGTGCCCGAACCGCTGCCCAAGCGATTGTTATACGTAGAGCGTTTGCGCCGGCGCATGCGCGTGCGTTTCGGGGAAATCTGGATCGCCGATAGCGAGCATGTCCTCCTGCTCTTCGAACCAGGGCGTTATCCGGTAGCCTACTTCCCGGAGACCGATGTCTCTCCACACGTCCTGGAACGCACCGAGCATACTACGCAGCACCCCGATCTCGGACTCACGTCCTGGTACAGCGTCCGGGCGGACGAGCAACACATCGCGCCGCGCGGGGCGTGGCAGCACACCGGTCTGCCCGCCCATGCCAGCGCATTGCAGGCACGCGTCGCGTTCGCCTGGCGTGCCATGGATGCTTTCTACGAAGAAGACGAGCGAATCCTGGGCCATGCCGCTGACCCCTACCACCGCATCGACATTCGCCAGGCGTCTCGTAGCCTCGTGGTCCGCCATGGTGATCGGATCATCGCCGACACCAAGCGGCCGTTGGTCCTCTACGAGTCCGGCTTCGCGCCGCGCTGGTACGTTCCACGCGCTGACATCGATGAGTCGGCCCTCACTCCCGTGAAACTCCAGACCTTCTGCCCGTACAAAGGACTGTGCAGCTACTACAGTATCGGTGACGCACGCCAGGCGGCCTGGTCCTATCCTGATGCCTATCCCGAGGTGCGCCGCATCTCCAACCTGGTGTCGTTCGAACCTGATATCGTCACGGTCCTTCTCGATGGCACTCAGCTCCATCTTGAGCCTGGTCAGACGGTGGTCCCGCATGGTCCCGATCGCAACCTCGACGTCGCCGAGGTGGACCGCCCTGCAAACGGGCATGAGCGGTCATCCGATGGCGGTCCCCCAGCGGCTGCGAGTGGCTAGGAAAACTTCCGGTCCCCATCAAAGCGGAGCGGGACATGGCGCGATTACTGTCGGTCAACGTCGGGCTTCCGCGCGATATCGAGTGGAAGGGGCGCACTGTACACACCGGGATCTGGAAAAGTCCGGTGCGTGGCCGCTGTCGGGCAGGGCGGCTGAATCTCGACGGAGACGGTCAAGGGGACCTGGGCGGCCACGGAGGTGAGCAGCGAGCCGTCTTCGTCTACCAGATCGAATCGTATCGTCATTGGCAGGATCAGCTAAACAGGACCGACTTCGTCCACGGACAGTTCGGCGAAAATTTCACGATCGAAGGATTGTCCGATGATGCCGTGTGCATCGGCGACCATTATCAAATCGGCACTGCGCTGTTCGAGGTCACTCAGCCTCGCGTGACCTGTTATCGCGTTGGCATTCGGATGAACGAGCCACGGATGCCGGCATTGCTGACATCCAGCGGACGGCCGGGGTTTTACTTCCGCGTCCTAAGGGAAGGCGAGGTGGGCGCCGGCGATGAAATCGTAAAGGTCGGAGAGGCGAATGAGCGAATGACCGTCGCAGAGATCAACGCGCTTCTCTATTCGCCAAATCATCCGCGTGACCGATTGGAGCGCGCCTTGCGGATCGAGGCGCTTTCGCCTGGATGGCGCTCGTCGTTTGAGGCGTTGCTGCAGAGCCAGACGACTGCCGCGGGGAGTGGCAACGCGGGGCTCGCGCCGACAGCAGCCGCGCACCCGGTTGCACCGGGATTTCAGCCGCTCGTGGTCGCGGCGATTGATCAGGAGTCCGCGGACGTCCTCTCCCTGTCGATGCAGGATCCGGATGGTCAGCCGCTGCGGCCGTCTTTGCCAGGTCAGTACATAGTCTTGCGTCTTCGACCGACCGGCGGCGGCCCGCCGCTGTTTCGCAGCTACTCCCTCTCGGGTCCCCCCTCGACGGAGCGCTATCGGATCAGCGTGAAGATCGAGCCAAACGGGACGGCCGGAACCTACCTGCGGGAGCATCTCCAGGTGGGCGATGTTCTCGACGTCAGCTCGCCGCGTGGAAGCTTCATTCTGCAGTCCGGGGAGCGGCCGGTGGTGCTGCTCAGCGCGGGAATCGGAGCGACGCCTGTCCTGGCGATGCTGCAGGCGCTGGCCGAGGCCCGCTCGACACGGCAGGTCTTGTGGCTGCATACGGCTCGCGACCGGCAGCATCATCCATTTGCCGCCGAGGTCCGCCGCCTCATGCTCGGGCTCACCCGCGGCCGCAGCTATGTTTGCTATAGCAGGCCGGGCTCGGGCGATAAGATCGGCGAGGACTTCGACGCGACCGGTCATCTGTCGCAATCGGTCTTCGACGAGGTCGGCATCCCGCGAGAGGCGGATGTCTATCTCTGTGGGCCGACCCGCTTCATGGCGGACATGAAAGCCGCGCTCGCGGCATTTGGCGTGCCGCGGGAGCGGGTTCATGTCGAAATTTTCAACGGCAGCGAGTCGATGACTCCCGGTATCGTCGGCGCAGCAACGCGAGCGCCTCATCCGCCGGGAGACGATGCCAACACCGGTCCGCTGGTATCGTTCGCGCGAAGCGGCGTCGCCGCACACTGGAAAGCGTCAGCCTATCAGAGCATTTTGGAGCTGGCCGAGGCGTGCGATGTGCCGGTTCGTTGGTCGTGTCGGACCGGTGTTTGTCATAACTGTGAAAGCGGTTTGGTTTCGGGCGCGGTCGCCTATGGACCGGAGCCACTCGATCAGCCTGCCGACGGCAACGTTCTGGTTTGCTGCTCACGGCCGCTTGGTGATGTCGTTGTCGATTTGTGAATCCCGGCCGATCGCGGCCCAGTCATAATCCGCGAGTTCGCTGAAACGGTCGAAAATGACCCGAACCCGACATTGTCGTTCGCTTGGCCTGCGTCAACAAAAGCTCTCTCTCACGGCCGCAAGATAGAGTAGATTGTAAGCGGCTGCGCTGGAGACGGACCGCGCCGAAATTCTGTTTGGGGCGAATGGGCAGGGACACTGCCGTAAGCGCGCACCGCCATCTCAGCAAACCATCTTGCCGCTGATTTCTACCATCCATAACGCGCGGATTCGCGCGCGGAGGTGATCAAGCTAATGGAGGAGTCACAATGAGCAGGCATATCCTTCTCAACATTGCAGCGATGACGGCGATCGGACTAGGAGCGCTGGTGGCTGGCAGCGCCGTTGGTCAGGAGACGGGCGAGCACAATGTGGTCTCGCCCCAGGACATCAAGTGGGGACCGGCGCCTCCCTCCGTTCCAGCCGGAGCGCAGGCGGCGGTGCTTTACGGCGACCCGAGCAAGGAAGGCCTGTTTGCGTTTCGGCTGAAGGTGCCGAGGGGTTATCATGTTGCTCCGCACACCCATCCCAAGCCGGAGATCGTTACCGTGGTCTCAGGGACAGCGCGCTTGGGGATGGGAACCGCGGCCGATCACGACAAGGCTCAGGTTCTTCCCGCGGGCAGTTTCTTTGCGCTGTCCCCTGGTTCGGCGCACTCTTTCTTCGCCGACGAAGACACGGTCATTCAGCTCAACAGCACCGGTCCGTGGAGCATCAACTACATCAATCCAAAGGACGATCCGCGTCAGAAGACGCAGTAGCGGGATCAATCACCGCAGTACAGCGGGGGCGGCTCTACAGCGCAGTCTAGCTGCGGCACATTCTCCATGGTGAGCATTACACACAAAGAATGTTCTCTTCAAAGCCGAGGGCGTGACGGTTGATCCGCCGCAAATGCGTCGCATCAAGGCAGCGGTATCCGTAATCTTCGAGCCGCTCGATGATCAGCCTACCATCGAGCGGCTGGGAACGGTTTAGGTCTGTGAGAATTTCACAGAGAAGCGGGACTTTGCGGCCGTCCTTTGCCAGGACCGCCTGCATCCCGTCAAATACCGCCGATTCAAACCCTTCGACGTCGATCTTGATCAGACTTACTCGATCGAGATCAATCTTCCGTTCGCGCACATAATCATCCAGAGCGATGACACCGACGCTGATGTTCTCGGTGAGCTCCTGCGCGTGATCGAGAAAACCGGCGGCAAGTGAACTCGATCCGATGTTCGTATCATAGTTGTCGAAATTCTCCGGGCGCGGCGCAACGACGGCCATCATGGAGTTTCCGCGGAGAGCGCCGCAAGCGGTCTGATTGGCGATAATCTGATAGTCCGGATTGAGTTCGGCGAGACGTTGGATAAAGGCGAAATACTGAGGTACCGGCTCAAATGCGTGCACTTCCCCGGTCTGACCCACTAGCGACAGTGCATAAGCAGACCAGTAACCGCAGTTAGCGCCGATATCAATGAAGGTCGTTCCAGGACTCAAGAAGTGCCTGAAGATCCGTTCAAGAAACATCTCATGGGTCTGAAAAAAATACTTCGCCATCAAGCGATGCAGCGACATGTCTATTTCATACTGCACGCCATTAAAATGCGTTCTTGCGATACCAGTTGGCGCTGCTTTGATCTGCTCGAGCGCCCTACGCCGGATCATGTCGGTCAGCCGCGACGGATCAGTTAATGCGTATTTCAGGAAGAAGCGAAAACTCTTCGGAGCAATCATAATCGTCGACCCATTTAATGCCCCCATTTAAAAATCGCTATTCCAGATGGCAAATCTCCGCCAAGAATATGCCTAAACAAGGTCCTGTTGTTGGGCAAGATTGCGGTCGTAGCTCGTCCGAGCAACTTGCACCAGAACGCGATCGGCCTTCGTCATGGAACATGTTTTGAGGCTTCAGCACTTTCCGGCCGAAGAATTTGTCGCGTGCCGGACATGGCCGCGATAAACAGCAATACTCGTTTTGCCGAAATTGAGCTCAGGTGTTAGCAGATAGGTCGAAGCAACTGAGCTACATGCTGACGTTTGGCTAAACTCGAGAGGGTTTCGTTGCATTCCACTATAACCGAAGGTGCCAGGGAGCCTACAGACACTGCGCGCTGGAAACACCACGTTCGCTGTCCTCGGTGCTCGTCGAAATTGCGAAATCTGGACACTGACCCAGCGTGCTCGAACGCAGCCTGCGAATACAGCGCGGCAGGTTTTCCGGTCGCAGGAGGGCAGCCGGTCTTAATCGATTTTGCGACGAGTATTTTCGATCGCAAGATGTATCGCGCCGAGAACGGATCTGCGCTCGCTCGCGACCTGACCCGCCGCTCGCTTGGCTCGCGGCTTCATCGGTTCGGCTTTGGCAAGAACCCAGTCGCCGCGTCAAATTGCGCAAAGTTCGTGGAACTTCTGAAGCAACGTCGCGACCGGGCCAACGTCCTGGTCGTCGGCGGCGGAACGATCGGCTCGGGTGCAGACGAGCTCTACAACGCCACTTCCATCGAGCTGCTCGGAACTGATGTCTTCGCATCTCCTTACACCAGCTTGGTTGCCGATGCCCATAAGCTGCCCTTCGATGATGGGGTATTCGACGGCGTTTGGATTCAGGCAGTGCTCGAGCATGTCCTGGAGCCCGCAACGGTCGTTGCTGAAATTCATCGCGTGCTTCGGCCTGACGGCTTAGTCTACGCGGAAACACCATTCATGCAGCAAGTGCACGAACGCGCCTACGATTTTTCACGGTTTACGCAGAGCGGACATCGTTGGCTGTTCAGGCGGTTTTCGGAGATCAGCGCCGGACCGACCAGCGGTGCGGGTGTGCACTCGTCTGGTCGATCCGGTACTTCTCCCGTGCGCTCGGTGCAGGAGATAAGTTGTCTCGATTGATCTCGCTGCCATTCTTCTGGATTCGATTTCTCGACAACGTTAGCCGGGGACGCACCGTCGCCGACGCGGCGAGCGGATTCTACTTTCTCGGACAGAGAAGTGAGGACGCGATCGATCCTAACGAGATGCCGAAGTATTACGACCAACAAGGAAATGCTATGGCGACCAAGGCAGATCGGCTTCACAGAAGTGAGCCAGATAAGTCCTCGGGGCAATGACAAGTACTGATGGTGAAACTGTTCCTGCGCCGCGTAGACGGGCACCTGGGGCAATCGGCCGGCGGGCAGTAGGGCGTGTACTCAAAAAGCAACGAGACCTCTCGGGCTCACATCTGCTTAGCTCCCGGCAGCGGCGCGGAAGCGGACAATCCGGGACCGCTGCGTTGTGCCACAAGCGGACTAGCCGATCTTGGCGCGAACATACGACTCCGCCCGTTCGAGCAAATGATCGAATGAACCATCGGCGGTATCGAGCACCAGATGGTCTCGATCCCACGGTTCATAGTGCCGGTTCACTATTTCGTCCCACGTTGGCAACCTGAGGCCACTGATGTCTGAGGTGCGGCCTTCCACCCGTTGCCGGTACAAAACCAAGTCGCTGCAAACTACTTCGATCTCAGCGATGGGTGCCGATCTTTGCAAGGCGGTCTGTCGCCATCCGACGCGGCTTGCGAGGACTGGATTTACGCAGTCTGCTATAACGATGCGGCCGAGCTCAAGATTTTCAGCCGCCAGTGCGTTGGCTACGACATAACCCATCGTGCCGACCGTTTGGCCTGCCTCCTGCAAGGTCTGCTCGATAGCGTCGATACGAAGATATGTAGCCGCGAGACGTCTTGTCAGCTCGCGAGAAACTGTCGTCTTCCCGGTGCCCGGAAGGCCGCCGAAGACTATGAGTATAGGTTGACGGCTTATCATGCCCGGATCATCGGCCGGTATTCCGAGGTCCGCAATGGGGCAGAAGCGGTGAGGTTCAGACCGAGCGAACGTTTTCCGGTTTGCGCCTCAAAGCACACGCCAGGCGGTTATGAGTCCTAATCGAATTCGAGCACGTCGGCGGCTGCGAGGCGGCCGGGGGTGCGATGGAAGAGATCGCGATCGATGACCGCGCACAGCTTTGGCACAGGCAGCTTGTCGCTGCCACGCATCAGGTTCTTGATTTCGAAATGGCCGTCCTCGCAGATCGTCTTCAGCGAGGCGATGATGCGGGTGACCTGGCCGTCTTCGCCAAACGGCAGGAGCAGCCGCTCATAGGCGACCGTCCGTCCATAGATGTCGTCGATATGGGCGATCGTGTAGACCGGCAGGCCGCGCGCGATGCACTCGTGGTAGACTGGCATTACGATCGGCGCGAGGCGCGGGCCCAGATAGTCGTCGAGAGCGCGGCCCTTTCCGGTGTGGCCGTAGGCGTGCGCCATCCGCGTGCCCTCGCTCTGGATCGTCAATCGCGGCGGCTGACATTCAGCCTCGACCGTGTAGTTGACAAGGTCGAGCCTCTCATCCTCTAGCCGCTCCGGCTCGTACTCGTCGACGCGTGGCGTCGACCGGTCACGGGCATACAGCCTGAGCCAAGCGTTCAGCAGATCGCGCTGCCGGATCGATTTCACGATCGATGAATTGGTGCTCTCGAATTCCAAGGTCGAAAATCCGTCCCAGGACCAGATGGCCAGAGCATCGGCTGGACGCGGAAATATTCTATGAAGGCTTGGCTGCGCGGCAAAATACCGTTAATGGCGGCTTTCCGAAGCGACAAACCGGGGGCGGCTGCAATTCGACTATTGGAGAAGACGGAACCGATGAGGGGTGCGTCCTCGGTGCTCAGCTTTCCGCCTTGCCTAACCCATGTTGCATCGGCATATTCCGCCGCCGGGGGCGGCGGTCCGGGATGGGTTTCCGGGTTCGCGGAAAACCAGCCGGATCAGGAAAAAATTTGGCCGCGCGCGCAATCGCGGTGAGGCCGAGGGGGAAATTGTTTGGCCGACGAGTTCATTCTCGAGACCCACGGATTGACCAAGGAATTCGCGGGTTTCTTCGCCGTTCGCGACGTCGCGTTGAAAGTGCGTCGCGGCAGCATCCATGCGTTGATCGGGCCCAACGGGGCCGGCAAGACGACATGCTTCAACCTCCTGACAAAATTCCTAAAGCCGTCCGCCGGCCGGATTGCATATAAAGGGCAGGACATCACCGCGATGCCGCCGGCCGATGTCGCGCGTCTCGGATTGGTGCGCTCGTTTCAGATCTCGGCGGTTTTTCCGCATCTGACGGCACTGGAGAATGTCCGCGTCGCTTTGCAGCGCCAACACGGCAATTCCTTCGATTTCTGGCGCTCGAAAAGCGTGCTCGACCGCTATAATGCCCGCGCGCTGGAACTGCTTGACGATGTCGGCTTGAGCGAGTTCGCCAACATTCCCGCCGTCGAGATGCCTTATGGCCGCAAGCGCGCCCTTGAGATTGCGACGACGATCGCGCTCGACCCGGAGATGATGTTGCTGGACGAGCCGATGGCCGGCATGGGCCATGAGGACATCGACAAGATCGCCGCCTTGATCAAGCGCATTTCTGCGAAATACACCATCCTGATGGTCGAACATAACCTCTCGGTGGTGGCGAATCTTTCCGACATCATCACCGTGTTGACGCGAGGGCAGGTGCTCGCGGAGGGCCATTATGCCGACCTCTCCAAGGACGAGCGCGTGAAGGAAGCCTATCTGGGAGCCGGTCATGCCTGAGCTGAAAATGGCTGAAGCTCCGGCCGCAAAACCTGCGGACGCGAAGGTGTTGGCCGTGCAGGACCTCCAGGCCTGGTATGGCGAATCCCACATCCTTCACGGCATCAATTTTCATGTGAATGCCGGCGAGGTGGTGACGCTGCTCGGGCGCAACGGCGCCGGCAAGACGACCACGCTGAAATCGGTGATGGGAATCATCGGCAAGCGCTCCGGTTCGATCCGCTTCGAGAACCAGGAGATCATCCGCGCGTCCTCCGACAGGATCGCACGGAAGGGCATCGCTTTCTGCCCGGAGGAGCGTGGCATTTTCGCAAGCCTGGACGTGCGCGAAAACCTGCTGCTGCCGCCGACCGTGCGCCCCGGGGGCCTGTCCCTCGACCAGATCTTCGATCTGTTTCCGAATTTGAAAGAGCGTCTCAACAGCCAGGGCACCAAGCTGTCCGGCGGCGAGCAGCAAATGCTCGCGATCGCGCGCATCCTGCGCACCGGCGCACGTTTCCTGATGCTGGATGAACCGACCGAGGGGCTTGCGCCGGTCATCATCCAGCAGATCGGCCATACCATTGCGCGGCTCAAATCGGAGGGCTTTACCATTCTGCTGGTCGAGCAGAATTTCCGTTTCGCATCGACGGTCGCTGACCGCTATTACATTGTCGAGCACGGCAAGGTGATCGACGGTTTTGCCAATTCGGAGCTCTCCGCCAACATGGACAAGCTCCACACCTATCTCGGCGTCTGAATTGCCGACATCAAGAAAAGCAAGAGGGACTACAATCATATGAAGAACAGGATTTCGGCGTTGCTGCTTGGCACCGCCCTGACGTTCGCCTCGGTTGGCCTCGCGCTTGCCCAGGACAAGACCGCGAAGATCGGTGCGCTCTCCGACCAGTCCGGGCTTTATTCAGATCTCGGCGGGCCCGGCTCGACGCTCGCGGCGCAGATGGCGGTTGAGGACTCCGGGCTTCTCGCCAAGGGGTGGAAGATCGACGTCATTTCCGGCGATCACCAGAACAAGCCCGACATCGGCTCGACCATCGCGCGGCAGTGGTTCGACGTCGACAAGGTCGACATCATCGTCGACGTACCGAATTCCGGCGTGGCGCTCGCCGTCAACAACGTCGTCAAGGAGAAGAACGGCGTCTACATCAACTCCGGCGCGGCGACTTCGGACCTGACCAACGCCCAGTGCACGCCGAACACGGTGCACTGGACCTACGACACCTACATGCTGGCGCATTCCACCGGACAGGCGCTGGTGAAGTCCGGCGGCGACACCTGGTTCTTCCTCACCGCCGACTACGCCTTCGGCGCCGCGCTGGAGCGCGACACGACTGCCGTCATCACCGCCAATGGCGGCAAGGTGCTCGGCAGCGTCAAGCATCCGCTCAACACCTCGGACTTCTCGTCCTTCCTGCTGCAGGCGCAATCGTCGAAGGCCAAGATCATCGGCCTTGCGAATGCGGGCGGCGACACCACCAACTCGATCAAGCAGGCCGCTGAGTTCGGCATCGTTTCCGGCGGCCAGAAGCTGGCGGCGCTGCTGTTGTTCCTCACCGACGTCAAGGCGATGGGGCTCGATGTCGCGCAGGGCCTGAACTTCACCGAGACCTTCTACTGGGACATGAATGACCAGACCCGGGCTTTCTCCAAGCGGTTCTCGGAGCGGTCGAAGGGACACGCCATGCCGTCCATGGTCCAGGCCGGCGTCTATGCGGGGCTGCGTCACTATTTCAAGGCGCTCGAAGCGCTCGGCGGCAATCCGCATGACGGCGCCAAGGTCGTGGAGAAGATGAAGTCGATCCCGACCGAGGATGATCTGTTCGGCAAGGGCGAGATCCAGCCGAACGGCCGCGCCATCCATCCGGCCTACCTGTTCGAGGTGAAGAAGCCCTCCGAATCCAAGGGACCGTGGGATTTCTACAAGCTGGTCGCCACCGTTCCGGCCGACCAGGCGTTCACGCCGCTTTCCGAAAGCAAGTGCGCGCTGCTCAAGAAGTAACTATCATCGCCCGCCGGCGGTGAAGCCGGCGGGCTCCATTTGGGGGGGAGGGGGCGAAGGCCAACGCGATGCAGGCTCTCTACGCACAGCTACTGGTGGGACTGATCAACGGCTCGTTTTACGCGCTGCTCAGCCTCGGGCTTGCCGTGATTTTTGGCATGCTCAACATCATCAATTTCGCCCATGGCGCGGTCTACATGATGGGCGCCTTCTGCGCCTACTTCCTGCTCAACATCGCCGGCCTCGGCTATTGGTGGGCGCTGATCATCGCGCCCATCGTGGTCGGCATCTTCGGCATGATCCTGGAGCGGACCATGCTGCAATGGCTGTCCGGCCTCGACCATGTCTATGGCCTGCTGCTGACCTTCGGCATCGCGCTGATCATCCAGGGCATCTTCCAGAACTATTTCGGCTCTTCCGGCCTGCCGTACCAGATTCCCGACGCGCTCCGCGGCGGCATGAATCTCGGCTTCATGTTCCTGCCCGTCTATCGCGGCTGGGTGGTCGTGTTCTCGCTGGTGGTATGCCTGGCCACCTGGTTCCTGATTGAGAAGACGCAGCTCGGCGCCTATCTGCGCGCCGCGACCGAAAATCCGACGCTGGTACGTGCCTTCGGCATCAACGTGCCCAGGATGATCACGCTCACCTACGGCCTCGGCGTCGGGCTTGCGGCGCTCGCAGGCGTGCTGTCGGCGCCGATCAACCAGGTCCGCCCGCTGATGGGCGCCGACCTCATCATCGTCGTGTTCGCGGTGGTGGTGATCGGCGGCATGGGATCGATCATGGGATCGATCATCACCGGTTTTGCGCTCGGCGTGATCGAGGGACTGACCAAGTATTTTTATCCCGAGGCTTCCAACACCGTCGTGTTCGTCCTGATGGTGCTGGTCCTGCTTGTGAAGCCGACGGGACTGACCGGACGGGCGGCCTGATATGTCAGCACTCACCGACGATACCCTGCCGGTCCCGCCGCGCGCGATGCGCGACGAGATGGTCGCTTTCGGCATAATGGCCGTGCTGCTGGCCATCGTGCCGCTCACCGGCATCTATCCGTTCTTCGTGATGCAGGCGCTGTGCTTTGCGCTGCTCGCCTGCGCCTTCAACCTGCTGGTCGGCTATGGCGGCCTGCTGTCGTTCGGCCACGCGATGTTCCTAGGCACCGCCGGCTACGTCTCGGCGCATGCGCTGAAGGTGTGGGCGCTGCCGCCGGAGCTCGGCATCATCATCGGCACGGCCGCGGCCTGCGGGCTTGCCGTCATCACCGGCTACATCTCGATCCGCCGCCAGGGCATCTACTTCTCGATGATCACGCTGGCGCTGTCGCAGCTCCTCTACTTCATCTACCTGCAGGCGCCGTTCACCCATGGCGAAGACGGCATCCAGGGCATTCCGCAGGGCTTTCTGTTCGGCGTCTTCAACCTCGCCAAGCCGACGGTGCTTTATTACGTCGTGCTCGGCGGCTTCCTCGGCGGCTTCCTGTTGATCTACCGCACCATCAACTCGCCCTTCGGCGAGGTGCTAAAGTCGATCCGCGAGAATGAGCCGCGCGCGATCTCGCTCGGCTACAAGACCGACCAGTACAAGCTGCTTGCCTTCATCCTGTCTGGCACGCTGGCGGGCTTTGCCGGCTCGCTCAAGGTGTTCGTGGCCCAGAACGCCTCGCTGACCGACGTGCATTGGTCGATGTCCGGCGAGATCGTGCTGATGACGCTGGTCGGCGGCCTCGGCACCGTTTTCGGTCCCGTGGTCGGCGCCTTCATCATCATCGCCATGCAGCAATATCTGGCTGGTTACGGCCAGTGGGTGACCGTGATCCAGGGCGTCATCTTCGTCGCCTGCGTGCTGACCTTCCGCCGCGGCATCATCGGCGAGGTCGCGCGTTTGCTCAGGCGGTCGCTGTAGGGCTTGCTACGCATCGTAGCCCGGGTGGAGCGGGACGCGTAACCCGGGACATCTGCGTCCGCGTTTACTAACGGCCCTGGGTTACGCTGGCGTTCCACCCAGGCTACGGCACCGATCGCGTGGCGAGATGGAGCCCAACGCAATCGTGCTGCGTTGGGCCCTCGAAGGCATCGGGGACCCTTTCACAAAGCGGTGGATGACCGGGTTCCGGCGGCGGAGCGCTGGCCGTTCCTGCACAAAATGTTCTATGACAGTTTTGTGACAGGTTGCGGAGCGGCCGTCCGGCACGATGGATATGACCTATGCTACGCTGGTTTCGAGCCTTTTTGCCCAAGGAGGAGCGGTTTTTCGACCTGTTCGCCCGGCATGCCAAGACCTCCGTCCAGTGCGCGATGGCGCTGCAGGATGTGCTGAAGGGTGGGGACGAGACGCCCGTCCACTGCCAGCGCGTCAACCAGTTCGAGAATGACGCCGACAACATCACCCGCGAGGTTCTGACCGCCGTCCGGCGCACCTTCATCACGCCGTTCGACCGCGGCGACATCAAGAACCTCATTACCTCCATGGACGATGCCGTCGACCAGATGCAGCAGACCGCCAAGGCGGTGGTGCTGTTCGAGGTGCGCGCGTTCGAGCCGCCGATGCGCGAGATGGGGACACTGATCGTGGAATGCGCCAATCTGGTCGGGCGCGCGCTGCCGCTCTTGCAGTCGATCGGCAGCAACGTCTCGATGCTGACGCAGATCACGGAGGAGCTCACCAAGCTCGAGGGCCGGGTCGATGATCTCCACGACATCGGGCTGAAGGAGCTTTACCTCAAGCACCGCGACGCCAACACGATGGATTTCATCGTCGGCGCCGAGATCTACGATCATCTCGAAAAAGTCGCCGACCGCTTCGACGACGTCGCCAACGAGATCAACTCGATCGTGATTGAGCAAGTGTAGGGCAGTTTACGTGGACGCCACGCTTGGTCTTCCGGTCCTGGTGATCCTGATCGCGGTCGCCCTGCTGTTCGATTTCCTGAACGGCCTGCATGACGCCGCGAATTCGATCGCGACCATCGTCTCGACCCGCGTGCTGCGGCCGCATTTCGCGGTGTTCTGGGCGGCGTTCTTCAACTTCGTCGCGTTCACCGTATTCGGACTGCACGTCGCCAACACCATCGGCACCGGGATCATCGAGCCCGAGGTCGTCGATGCCACCGTGATCTTCGCGGCGCTGGTCGGCGCCATCGTTTGGAACGTGATCACCTGGGCGCTCGGCATTCCCTCGTCGAGCTCGCATGCGCTGATCGGCGGCCTGGTCGGCGGCGGCATGGCGAAGGCGGGGGTCTCGGCGGCGGTGTGGAGCGGGCTCTCCAAGACGCTGCTCGCGATCGTGCTGTCGCCACTGATCGGCTTCCTGCTGGCACTGGTGCTGGTCGCGATCGTGTCATGGCTGTCGGTGCGCTCGACGCCGTTCGCGGTCGACCGCGCCTTCCGCATCCTGCAATTCGTCTCCGCCTCGCTCTATTCGCTCGGCCATGGTGGCAATGACGCGCAGAAGACCATGGGCATCATCGGCGTGCTGCTCTATTCGCAGGGACATCTCGGCGAGGAGTTCGGCATCCCGTTCTGGGTGGTGCTGGCCTGCCAGGCCGCGATGGCGCTGGGCACCCTGATGGGTGGCTGGCGCATCGTCCGCACCATGGGGCTGCGCATCACCAAGCTGACGCCGATGCAGGGCTTTTGCGCGGAGACCGGCGGGGCGGCGACCCTGTTCATGGCGACCTTCCTCGGGGTTCCCGTTTCCACCACCCACACCATCACCGGCGCCATCGTCGGCGTCGGTGCGGCGCGCCGGGTCTCGGCGGTGCGCTGGAATGTCGCAAGTTCGATCGTCTATGCCTGGGTCATCACCATTCCAGCCGCCGCCGCGGTCGCGGCCGTCACCTATTGGGTGGTGTTGGCGCTGCGCTGATCAGGTGACCAGCTTGAGGCCGACAATGCCGGCCACGATCAGCCCGATGCTCGAAAGCCGAAGCGCGGTGGCTGGCTCGCCGAACAGGATGATGCCGAGCATCGCCGTTCCGACCGCGCCGATGCCGGTCCACACCGCATAGGCGGTTCCGATCGGCAGCGTCTTCAGCGCGAGCCCGAGCAGGACAATGCTGCCGACCATGCTCAGAAGCGTCAGCACCGATGGAACGAGCCGTGTGAAACCTTCGGTATATTTGAGCCCGATCGCCCAGCCGATCTCCATCAGACCGGCGATGAGCAAGATAGTCCAGGCCATGACGACCCTCCTGATAGGGCAGGGTCGTCCCCGCGGCTGATGTCGTGAACAGGAAGGTCGTCCTTCCCGGGCCCGATATGGGGCTGGCCTTCGCGCTCCGCAATCACCAAATAGGCTTGATCGCCCCGAGTTTCCCTGCCAAACGCTCACCGCCATGTCCGACCTTGCCCTGACAGCCGAATCGCCGTCTCGTTCCCCGCTTGCCGATGAAGTGGCGCGGCGGCGCACGTTTGCGATCATCTCCCACCCGGACGCCGGCAAGACCACGCTGACCGAAAAGCTCCTGCTGTTCGGCGGCGCCATCAATCTCGCCGGCCAGGTCAAGGCCAAGGGCGAACGGCGGAACACGCGTTCCGACTGGATGAAGATCGAGCGCGAGCGTGGCATCTCGGTGGTCACCTCGGTGATGACCTTCGAGTTCCAGGACCACGTGTTCAACCTCCTGGACACACCGGGCCACGAGGATTTTTCGGAAGACACCTATCGCACGCTGACCGCCGTCGACTCCGCCGTCATGGTGATCGACGCCGCCAAGGGCATCGAGGCGCGCACGCGAAAACTGTTCGAGGTCTGCCGCCTGCGCGACATCCCGATCATCACCTTCATCAACAAGATGGACCGCGAGAGCCGCGACACCTTCGACCTCCTGGACGAGATCGAGAAGACGCTGGCGCTCGACACCACGCCGATGACCTGGCCGGTCGGCCGCGGCCGCGATTTCATGGGCACCTATGACGTCAGGAACGGTGGCGTGCGCCTGCTCGAAGGCGGCGGCGCCAAGACCGGGCAGGCTGAGCAGATCGACATCGCCGATCTCGCCAGCCGCAATCCCAATCTCGACGTCGCCGAGATCAAGGAGGAGCTCGCGCTGGTGTCGGAAGCCTGCAAGCCGTTCGAGCTCGATGCGTTCCGCGAGGGTCATCTGACGCCGGTCTATTTCGGCAGCGCGCTGCGCAATTTCGGCGTCGGCGATTTGCTCGAAGGTCTCGGCCAGTTCGCGCCGGCGCCGCGCGCGCAGGATTCCGATCTGCGCAAGGTCGAAGCCGCCGAGCCGCGCATGAGCGCCTTCGTCTTCAAGATCCAGGCCAACATGGATCCGAACCACCGCGACCGCATCGCGTTCGCGCGGCTCTGCTCGGGCAAGCTCAGCCGCGGCATGAAGGCCAAGCTGGTGCGCACCGGCAAGAACATGAGCCTGTCCAGCCCGCAATTCTTCTTCGCCCAGGACCGTTCGGTGGCGGACGAGGCCTTCGCCGGCGACGTCGTCGGCATTCCCAACCACGGCACGCTGCGGATCGGCGATACCCTCACCGAAGGCGAGGATTTGACCTTCGTGGGCGTGCCGAGCTTCGCGCCGGAAATCGTCCGCCGCGTGCGGCTCACCGACGCGATGAAGGCGAAGAAGTTGAAGGAAGCCCTGCAGCAGATGTCGGAGGAGGGCGTCGTGCAGGTGTTCCGCCCGCGCGACGGCGCTCCGGCTCTCGTCGGCGTGGTCGGCCCGCTGCAGCTCGATGTGCTGAAGGCGCGGCTGGATGCCGAATACTCGCTGCCGGTGGAATTCGAGGTGTCGGAATTCCAGCTCGCGCGCTGGATCTCCTCCGACGACCGCAAGAAGCTGGACACTTTCGTCGCCGCCAACAACTCCGCCATCGCCGACGATGTCGACGGCGATCCCGTGTTCATGGCCAGGAACGAATTCTACCTCGGCTACACCCAGGAACGCGCCGAGGGCATCACCTTCTCCAACGTCAAGGACGTCAAGCGGAAGGGGTAGGTCGCTAGCTGCAGCCGTCGTCCCCCGCGAAGGCGGGGGACCCAGGCGGCGGCCTCTCGGTGAAGCACAATCGTCCATGGAATACTGGATCGCCCGATCAAGTCGGGCGATGACAGCGGTGCGGGCGGAACTCGCCGCGCACGCAAGGAAGTGAACGCGCGCCAGCTTGATGACGCCGCTAGCGGCCCTCATTTCCTTGGGGGCGGCATCCAAAGGGCTTGTCTCATGCTGCGACGCGTCGTGATCTGCCTCGCACTCATCGTCGTCGGAATTTCCGCGGGCCATGCCGCGGAGCGGCGGCGGCACCAGATCAACCCGGTGCCTTTCGCGCATACGCCCTGCAGCGTGCTGGAGGAAGGACCCTGCACGCCGTCCTATTGCGGCGTGTTCAGCACTTGGCCGTGCATCCCCGAGATGAACTACCCCTATGGCGAGAACCTGCAGCTCACGATCATGACGGTGCCGCCGCAGGACCAGGCCGAGAAATACAAGAAGCCCGATCACGATCTCGACACCATCGGCGATCTCTTCCAGGCGCTGCGCTCCTGCTGGACGCCGCCGTCGGCCGACGACGCGCGCGGGGGCATGCAGATGTCGGTCCGTTTCAGCTTCAAGCGCTCCGGCGAGATGATCGGAGCGCCGCGCATGACCTTCGCCACATCAGGCGTTCCCGCAGATACCCGCACCACCTACCTGAACGCGATCGACGCGTCGCTGAAGGGCTGCCTGCCACTCAAATTCAGCAATGGCCTCGGCGGCGCGCTCGCCGGCCGCCCGATCGCGATCCGCTATGTCGACAATCGTGAATTGGGCAAGCAGGCGGAGAAGCCGTAACTTCCTCACCGCTGTCATTGCCGGGCTTGACCCGGCAATCCATCCGTCGAAAGAATCATCATTGTCCGCTGCGCGGAAGATGGATACGCGGGTCAAGCCCGCGTATGCCGCGCGGAGGGTCGATGCCAAGGGCTCGCCTATTTTTTGGCGCATTGCACTCCACGCCGCTAAAGTGATACCCGAAGGCCCAATACGCACCACGCCGAGGGAGGGACATCGTGGGACTGCTGGTGATGATCCTGGGACTGGTCCTGTTCTTCGCCGTCCACACGCTCACGACCCAGCGCAGCCTGCGCGCGCGCTGCATCGATGCGATGGGCGAGGGCGGCTACAAGATCGCCTATTCGGTGGTCTCCGCGGTCGGGCTCGCGCTGATCATCTGGGGATTTGCCCGTTACCGCGCGACGGGCTGGATCGACGTCTGGTATCCGCCGACATTCCTGAAGCACATCACCATCGCGCTGATGCTGCCGGCCGTGATCCTGGTGGTGGCGTCCTACATCCGCGGCCGCATCTACACGACGCTGAAGCATCCGATGCTCGCCGGCATCAAATTATGGGCGGCGGCGCATCTGCTCGCCAATGGCGATCTCGGCTCGATCATCCTGTTCGGCTCGTTCCTGGCCTGGGCGGTGTTCGACCGCATCTCACTGAAACATCGCGCTGATGCCGGCGGCCCGCCGATTCCGGTCGGCGGTGCCGGCAATGATATGATCGCGGTCGCGGTCGGCGTCGTCGCCTATGTCGCACTGGCCTTCGCGTTCCATCCGGTCGTGATTGGCGTCCCCGTCGTTGGAGCTTAACTATGTCCGTACAATCAGCCATCAAGCGCAAGACCGCACCCGATATCCGCGCCCGCAAGAACGGCGAGCCGATCGTGATGCTGACGTCGTATCACGCGCATACCGCGGCGCTGGTCGACCGCTACTGCGACGTCATCCTGGTCGGCGATTCCCTCGGCAACGTCATGCATGGGCTCGAGACCACCGTGCCCGTCACGCTGGAGATGATGATCCTGCAGGGACGCGCGGTGATGCGCGGCTCCGAGCGCGCGCTTGTCGTGGTGGACATGCCGTTCGGCTCCTATGAGGCGTCAAAGGAGCAGGCGTTTCATGCCGCGGTGCGGATTTTGAAGGAGACCGAGTGCGGCGCGGTGAAGCTCGAAGGCGGCGCCCGCATGGCCGAGACGGTAGCGTTCCTGACCGAGCGCGGCATTCCCGTGATGGGCCATATTGGCCTGACGCCGCAATCGATCAACACGCTAGGCTCGTTCCGTGCGCAGGGGCGCGACGAGAAAGGCTGGGCGCCGATCGAGAACGACGCCAAGGCGATCGCGGAAGCTGGCGCCTTCTCGGTCGTGATCGAGGCGGTGGCCGAGCCGCTCGCGCGCAAGATCACGCAGGAGATCGCCATTCCCACCATCGGCATCGGTGCGAGCGCCGCCTGCGATGGCCAGGTGCTCGTGCTCGAGGACATGCTCGGGCTTTCGCCGCGCACCCCGAAATTCGTCCGCCGCTACGGCAATCTCGGACCCTCGATCGAAGCGGCCATCGAGGGCTATGCCGCCGACGTCCGCGCGCGCAAATTCCCCGGGCCTGAGCATGTCTACGACATGAAAAAGAGCTAGAGGTTGGCGAAGTCAGATCGAGTTGCTCCGCGATGGACGTTGCGTTCCCTCCGTCGTCATTCCGGGGCGCGACGAAGTCGCGTGCCCGGAATCCATCGGGCGGCAAACTCTGCGGTGGAATGGATTCCGGGCTCACGCTTACGCGTGCCCCGGAATAACAGCGCGTGAGGAAGCACCTCCCGCCATTCCGGGAGACGTGAAGCAAACCTGTAGGACAGGGTGATGAACTGGTCAGGGCATTCGATTCCGGACATGCGGCTCGAAGCGCGCTTCGGCGACCGGGTCGTGCCGGTGTTTTGCGAGCGGCCGAAGAGCATCTGGGCGATGATATCGGAGGCCGCCGCCAGAAACCCTGACGGCGAGGCGCTGATCTGTGGCGACAGGCGAATGAACTGGCGCGAGGTCGTGCAGCAGTCCGCGCAGGTCGCGGCCGGATTGCAGAAGCTCGGTCTGCGCGCCGGCGATCGGGTCGCGGTGCTGCTCGGCAATCGCATCGAATTCGTGCTGACGATGTTCGCCGCCGCGCATGCGGGCCTGGTGACGGTGCTGCTCTCGACGCGGCAGCAGAAGCCCGAGATCGCCTATGTCTTGAGCGACTGTGGCGCGAAGCTCCTGATCCACGAGGCGACGCTTGCCGCGCGTGTGCCCGACGCGGCCGATGTTCCCGCGCTGGAGCGTCGGATTTCCGTCAGCGACGACAGCGGATCGCAATTCGCAGCGCTGCGCGACAATATGCCATCAGAGGCGCCAGCAATGGTCGGCGAAGAGGATACGGCGATGATCCTCTACACATCTGGCACCACGGGGCGGCCGAAAGGCGCGATGCTCGCGCATTGCAACGTCATCCATTCCTCGATGGTGTTCGTGTCCACCCTGAAACTCACAGCGGCGGACCGCTCGATCGCGGCCGTGCCGCTGGCGCATGTCACCGGCGCGGTCGCCAATATCACGACCATGGCTCGCTGCGGCGGCGCGTTGATCATCATGCCCGAGTTCAAGGCGGCCGAATATCTGAAGGTCGCCTCCCGCGAGCGCGTCACCTACACGGTGATGGTGCCGGCGATGTACAATCTCTGCCTGCTGCAGCCGGATTTCGACAGCTACGATCTCTCGAGTTGGCGCATCGGCGGCTTCGGCGGCGCCCCGATGCCGGTCGCGACGATCGAGCGATTGGACGCGAAATTACCCGGACTGAAGCTCGCGAACTGCTACGGCGCCACCGAGACCACGTCGCCCTCGACCCTGATGCCCGGCGAATTGACGGCTGCGCATATCGACAGCGTCGGCCTGCCATGCCCCGGCGCCGAGATCATCGTGATGGACGGCAATCACCGCGAGCTGCCGCGCGGCGAGATCGGCGAGATCTGGATCCGAAGCGGCTCGGTCATCAAGGGCTACTGGAATAATCCGAAGGCGACCACGGAGACCTTCACCGCCGGCTTCTGGCATTCCGGCGATCTCGGCTCGATCGACGAGCGCGATTTCGTCCGCGTGTTCGACCGCCAGAAGGACATGATCAACCGCGGCGGCCTGAAGATCTATTCGGCTGAGGTCGAGTCGGTGCTGGCAGGACATCCCGCCGTCGTCGAAAGCGCGATCATCGCAAAACCCTGTCCGGTGCTGGGCGAGCGCGTCCATGCGGTGGTGGTGACCCGCGACGAGGTTGGCGCGGAAGTCTTGCGTGCCTGGTGCGCCGAGCGGCTGTCCGACTACAAGGTGCCGGAAACAATGGCGATCACACGCGACCCGCTGCCGCGCAACGCCAACGGCAAGGTGATCAAGCGGCAGTTACGGGAAACGCTGGCGGGGCTGTAGGGTGGGCAAAGCGTAGCGTGCCCACCTCTTCCGGGCACGCTGCGCTTTGCCCACCCTACGCGACTGAGCACGCTGGCTATCGTCGTCCCGGCTCCCGGCTACGCCAAAGGCTTCGCCGCGGCGCGCAAGGCCGGGACGACGGCGTCATTGCGAGCGTCGAAGCTGGGCTTCGATGGCCGGCTTGTCTATGACCGACCAAACCTCCACGATCTTACCTTCTCGAAATTCGTAAATAACGTTCTCGGCGAACGAAACTCGTTTCCCGTCGATCTTGAGCCCGAGAAATTCTCCTTTCGGCCTGCAGTCGAAGAGCAGGCGGCTCGACACGTAAGGCGGATCCGCGATCAAGAGCTGGATATTGAACGAGAGGTCCGGGATCTGCTGAAAGTCATTTTCCAGCATCTCGCGATAGCCTGACAATCCAATCTGTCGGCCGTTGTGACGTACGTCATCGTGGACGAACCGTCCCAAATTGGTCCAGTCCTGCGCGTTCAAGCAGGTGATGTAGTCTCGATAGACCTTGGAGAGATGTTGCGGCGTCACGACAAATCTCCCTTGTCGCAGGTACCTGAGATCAATTGGTTCCATCGCCACCGCGATCACATCGCTGCCCCGCGAACGCGCCGTGGCTGTCAGGACAACCTTTACCCGGCCTGGCAGCCAAGGCATATTTCCCCAACGATTTTTAAAGGATTTCGCAAGGCGATGAACCAGGGAATCCAGCAAGTCGTTGGCGCCTATGTCAGACTGAAGAATGTGACGGCGCTGTTGGAGATGAAGGCTCACCGAAAGGAACTGCTCTCTCGGGCGCTTGACACGGATCAGTTCAGCCTCGCGCTATCACGTGATCTGTGCCGGCAGGATCTCGCCGCGATCGAAGACGGCATCCAGGATATCTTGAAGGGTGGCACGCTGCGAGGTTACGTCGATCATATAGAGCCTCACACCATTGCTGGCTGGGCTCAGTGCGTCGACCATCCCGAAATCCCGCTTCGCGTGGAACTCTATTTTGACGGCAGACTGGTAGGTAGTGTTCTGGCCGACCGCTATCGACAAGATCTCGAAAATGCCAATCTTGGAAGCGGCAACCACAGTTTCCAATTCAAACCCGATCAACACGCTTTCCTTGCCGCAGAACTGATCGAGGTTGCGGCGCCGGATGGTAAGCTCCTTCACGGGGGAACGTTGAAGCGAACAACTGCGGCGAGTGCAGACCAGCCGCAGCTCGCGCTCAATCCTTCACCGTAGCCGATCTGCCTCCCGGGGCCGGCAGCCTTCCACCGTTAACGCTTTGATCCGCCTCGCTTTGCCTTGCCACCGCCATATCATTAAGGTAACGCCGCCGCGATGTGGGGATCGGGCGCGTCTGGCGCCTTGGCATTTTGCTTCGCCCTCCGGGGATGGGATAGCCTTAAGTGTCTGAATTATTTAGTGAAGTCGACGAGGAACTACGTCGCGAGCAGCTCAAGAAGCTGTGGGACAAGTATTCGCTCTACATCATTGCGCTGGCGATTCTGATCGTCGCCGGCGTGGGCGGCTGGCGCGGCTACGAATACCTCCAGGGCCAGAAGGCGGCCGAGGCGGGGGCTGCCTTCGACCGGGCTGTCGAGCTTTCCGAACAGAACAAGCGCGCCGAGGCGGAGGCCGCTTTCGCCGACCTGGCTACGAAGGCGCCGGCCGGTTACCGGGTGCTGGCGCGACTGCGGCTGGCTGCCGAAATCGCAGCCCGCGACCCGCAGGCGGCCGCGAAGATGTATGACGAGATCGCCGCCGACCGCAGCGTCGGTGTGGCAGATCAGGATCTGGCGCGGATCCGGGCCGCGCAATTGCTGCTGGAAACCGCGACCTACCAGAACATGCTGCAGCGGCTCGAGCCCGCCACGGCGGCGAACTCGACCTTCCGTCACACCGCGCGCGAATTGCTGGCATTGTCGGCTTACCGCGCCAATGACGCCGCCGCAGCGCGGCAGTGGCTCGACCTGATCGTCAACGATGCCGAGACGCCGCCGAGCCTGCGCTCGCGCGCCGAGGCGCTGCAGGCGCTTTTGCCGCCTGTCGCCAAGAGCTGATTGAGAGGCTAACGAGTTGAGTGAGGGATTGCCCATGCGCCGCTCGCAACGTCTGATCGCAGCCGCTGTCGCCATTGCGCTTTGCAGCGTGCTGGCCGGCTGCGGGGGCGGCGGCCTGTCCAATTTCGATCCGTCGGACCTGCTCGACTTCCTCGACACCAAGAAGAAGCTGCCGGGTGACCGCAAGCCGGTATTCCCGGATGGCGTGCCGGGACTGGAGCAGGGCGTGCCGAAGGAGCTCTACAAGGGCTCGCAGCAACAGCAGATCGATGAGCAGAACGCGCAGGCTGCCGCCGCCGCTGCTCCGCCGCCACAGCCTCCGCCGGAGCAGGCGAAGTCGAAGCGATCGGCCAAGGGCAGGGCGACCAACGCCAGCACGGCGCCCGCAGCCGAGCCGGCCGCCGCCGATCCCAATGCCGCGCCGTCCGAGGAGGGCGCGGCCGCTGCGCTGCCGCCGGAGCCGAAGGCAAAGAGGATGGCGCGCAAGCGCACCACTGCGCCGCCGCCCGATCAGACGACGGCCCAACCGACCGCGGAGCCGGCTCCAGCACAGCCCACGCAGCAATCCGCCGCGCCGTTCCCAGCTCCAATGCCGAGCGGCAGTTTTTCGCGCTAGTTCCTGCTAGACTCCATTGACCTACACGCGTTTACCCCAACAGCGCTTTGATGATCCATGTCCTTCACGATCGCCATCATCGGCCGGCCCAATGTCGGAAAGTCGACGCTGTTCAACCGCCTGGTCGGGCAGAAGCTCGCGCTGGTGGATGACGAGCCCGGCGTAACGCGCGACCGCCGCGAGGGGCAGGCGCGGCTCGGCGATCTCGAATTCACCATTATCGACACCGCCGGTCTCGACGAGGGCGCCAAGGGCTCGCTGACCGCGCGCATGCAGGAGCAGACCGAAACCGCGATCGGCCTTGCCGACGCGCTGATGTTCGTGATCGACGCGCGGGTGGGGCTGACGCCGACCGACCGCGCCTTCGCCGATTTCGCCCGCCGCGCCAACAAGCCGGTGGTGCTGGTCGCCAACAAGGCCGAAGGCAAACATGGCGAGCTCGGCGCGATGGAATCCTACGCGCTGGGCCTGGGCGATCCCGTGCAGATTTCCGCCGAGCACGGCGAGGGCATGGGCGAACTTTATGACGCGCTGAGCGTGCTGATGCCGGCGCCTGCCGAAGATGATGAAGACCTCGAGGATGAAGCGCCGGAAACCGAGGAGGACGTCAGCCAACGTCCGATCCGCGTCGCCATTGTCGGCCGCCCCAATGCCGGCAAGTCGACGCTGATCAATCATCTGCTCGGCGAGGAGCGGCTCTTGACCAGCCCGGAAGCCGGCACCACGCGGGATTCCATCGCGGTCGAAATCAAATGGCAGGGCCGCGACTTCCGCCTGTTCGATACCGCGGGCCTGCGGCGGCGATCGCGGATCGAGGAGAAGCTGGAAAAGCTGTCGGTTGCGGATGCGCTGCGCGCGGTGCGCTTTGCCGAAGTCGTCGTGCTGATGATGGACGCGCAGAACAAGTTCGAGGAGCAGGACCTCCGCATTGCCGATCTGGTCGAGCGCGAGGGCCGCGCGATCGTGCTCGCGGTCAACAAATGGGACCTGGTCGAGCGCAAGCCGAACCTGATCTCAGGCCTGCGCGCAGATGCCGATCATTGGCTGCCGCAGGTGAAGGGCGTGCCCATCGTTGCGGTGTCCGGACTGATGGGCGAGGGCGTCGATCGGCTGATGAAGGCGATCGAGGAGGCCTACGCCACCTGGAACAAGCGCGTTCCCACCGCCGCGCTCAATCGCTGGTTCGAGCAGGCGATCGCGGCCAACCCGCCGCCCGCCGTCTCCGGCCGCAGGTTGAAGCTGAATTATATCACCCAGAACAAGGCGCGGCCGCCGAGCTTCGTGCTGTTCTGCTCGCGCGCCGACGCCGTGCCGCAATCCTATCTGCGCTATCTCACCAACTCGCTGCGCGAAACCTTCGACCTGCCGGGCACGCCGGTGCGCATCACGCTGCGCGAAAAAGCCAATCCCTTCGCCCACAAGCGCAAGCGATTGTCATGAGCGAAGAGGCCGCCGCCACCCTCGACACACCGCCGAGGCGCGGCGGCGCTGCGATCTTCATCTTCGGCACCGTCCTGCTCGACATGCTGGCGCTCGGCGTCGTCATTCCGATCCTGCCGAAACTGATCGAGGGCTTCGTCGACAATGATACGGCGAGCGCCGCGCGGATCTTCGGCCTGTTCGGCACCGCCTGGGCGCTGATGCAGTTACTCTTCTCGCCGATCCTCGGCGGATTGTCCGACAGGTTCGGGCGGCGTCCGGTGGTGCTGCTCTCGAACTTCGGTCTCGCCGCCGACTATGTGCTGATGGCGCTGGCGCCGTCGCTGGTCTGGCTGTTCATCGGCCGCCTGATTTCCGGCATCACCTCGGCAAGTGTCTCGACCGCCTTTGCCTACATCACCGACGTCACCGCGCCGGAGCAGCGCGCCACCATGTTCGGCAAGATCGGCGTCGCCTTCGGTGCCGGTTTCATCCTGGGGCCGGCGCTTGGCGGTCTGCTCGGCGGCTTCGATCCGCGATTGCCGTTCTGGGTTGCGGCGGGCTTGAGCTTTGCCAACGGACTCTATGGCCTGTTGATCCTGCCGGAGTCGCTGCCGCGAGAGCGTCGTTCGCCGTTCCGCTGGAAGAGCGCCAATCCGATCGGCGCGCTGCATCTGCTGGGCTCGGACCGCGTGCTCGCGGGCCTCTCGCTTGCGAACTTCTTCGCCCAGCTTGCGCACGTCGTGCTGCCCTCGACCTACGTGCTCTATGCGACCTATCGCTACGGCTGGGACACCGCGACCGTCGGCGCGACGCTGGCGCTGGTCGGCCTCTGCCAGATGATCGTGCAGGGCGCGGCGATCGGACCGATCGTCAAGCGTTTCGGCGAGCGGCGGGCGTTGTTGTTCGGGCTTGCCTGTGGCGCCGTCGGCTTTTTGATTTTCGCGAGCGCGCCGACCGGAGCGCTGTCCTGGTTCGGTATTCCCGTGATGGCGCTGTGGGGTGTCGCGGGCGCGGCGCTCCAGGCGTTGATAACGCAGCTCGTCGCGCCGGATCAGCAGGGCCAGCTCCAGGGCGCGACCACCAGCGTGCAGAGCGTGTCCCAGCTCGTGGGACCATTCCTGTTCACGCTGACGTTCGCCTATTTCATCGGCACAAGCGCGCCGTTCAAGCTGCCGGGCGCGCCGTTCTTCCTCGCCGCCGCACTGTTGCTGCTGGCGCTATTGGTAGCGTCGCTGACACTCGCGAGAAAAGCGCAGGCTTCGTAGGGTGGGCAAAGCGCAGCGTGCCACCATCGCGAGCACAGCCAGGCGATGGTGGGCACGGCGCTTCGCGCCTTTGCCCACCCTACGCATCACGCCATTACTTCTTCACCAGCGGGCATTCGCTGGCTTCCAGCGGCTTGGCCGCGTCTTCCGGCGCGATGGTGGCGATCAGCTTGTAATAGTCCCACGGATATTTGGACTCTTCCGGCTTCTTCACCTCGAACAGATAGGCCGGGATGATGCGGCGGCCGTCGATGCGTAGCGGGCCCTTGCCGAACAGGGGATCGTCGGTCGGCAGTTCCTTCATCTTGACGACGGTCTTGGCGCCGTCATGCGTGTTGCCGCCCATCGCCTCCAGCGCCTTCAGGTAATGCAGCACGGCCGCGTAATTGCCGGCGACCGTCATCGACGGCATCATGCCCTTCGGCGACACCTTGGTGAAACGCTTCGACCATTCGCGGGTCTTGTCGTTCAAATCCCAGTAGAAGGATTCCGTAAACGTCAGTCCCTGCGCGGTCTTCAGGCCGAGCGAATGCACGTCGGTGATGAAGAGCAGGAGTGCTGCGAGCTTCTGGCCGCCGGAGACAATGCCGAATTCCGACGCCTGCTTGATCGAGTTGGTGGTGTCGCCGCCGGCATTCGCGAGCCCGACCACCTTCGCCTTGGAGGACTGCGCCTGCAACAGGAAGGAGGAGAAGTCGGACGTGTTGAGCGGGTGCTTCACGCTGCCCAGCACCTTGCCGCCATTGGCGAGAACGACCGCGGTGGTGTCGCGCTCCAGCGCATGGCCGAAGGCGTAGTCGGCAGTGAGGAAGAACCAGCTATCGCCGCCGGCCTTGGTCAGCGCCTTGCCGGTGCCGTTGGCGAGCATGTAGGTGTCGTAGGTGTAGGAGATCGTGTTCGGCGTGCAGGCCTTGCCGGTGAGATCGGCGGTAGCCGCACCCGAGTTGAGCAGCACCGCGTTCTTCTCCTTGACGAGATTGCTGACCGCGAGCGCGACGCCCGAGTTCGGCGTGTCGACGATGACGTCGACCTTCTCGTTGTCGATCCATTGCCGGGCGATGTTGACGCCGACATCAGGCTTGTTCTGGTGATCGCCGCTCAGCACCTCGATCTTCCAGCCCTTGTTACGCAGGCCGGAATCCTCGACCGCCATGTTGACCGCGGCGACCGAATTGGCGCCGCCGATGTCGGCGTAAAGGCTCGACATGTCGTTCAGGACGCCGATCTTGACGGTTTTGTCTTGTGCGAAGGCCGGGGTCGCAAGACCTAATCCGGCGCAAGCGAATAGCGCGGCGTAGCGCCGCGCGCGCGTCGTTTTCATGTGTTCCCTCCTGTTGATGCCGGCATGGCCCTCTTTTGGGGCCTTTCGCCAGCGGCGCGGTCGGGGTAACCCGATCCACAGGTTCCCGATTATCCTGTCTCGCGCCTTCCGGCAATGCGCTTATCGTAGCGCATCGGAGGTCAGTTTGAATTTCTGGATGCGCTTGGCGTTGTCGACCTCGGCGGTATAGACGTTGCCCCTGGCGTCGACGGCCATGGCGTGGACCCAGTGGAATTGCCCGGCATTGCGGCCGCTGCGGCCGAAACTGCCGACCACGGAGCCATCGTCGCGCCTGACGATCCGGATCTCGTTGTTCTCGCCGTCGGCGCTCAAGAGATATGTTTGGTTCGGATCGGGCCAGAGCGCGATGTCCCACACCGCGCCGTTGCCGAGCGTGTCCTTTTCAAAGAACCACTCTTTGACGAAGGTCCCATCCTTCTTGAACACCTGGATACGGTTGTTGATGCGGTCGCAGACATAGACCAGCCCGTCATTGGCGAGCTTCACGCAATGCACGGGATTGCCGAATTGCTGCGCAACCGGCGCCTTGGGATCATAGGCGGCCTGCTTGTCGTCATCAGGCTTGTTGCCATAGGCGCCCCAGTGCCGCTTGTAGGCGCCGGTGGTGGCGTCGAACACGATCACGCGGCGGTTGCCGTAGCCGTCGGCGACGTAGATCTCGTTCGCCTCCTTGTCGATCGCAGTCTCCGCGGGCTTGCCGAGCTGTGTGGTGTCGTTGGAGCCCTTGCTCGGCGCGATCTTGCCGATCTGGGAGACGAACTTGCCGTCGAGCGTGAATTTCAGGATCGCGTTGTCATTGTCGGCATTGCCGCCGACCCAGACGAAGCCGCGCTCGTCGACCTCGATGCCGTGCTCGCGGCCGACCCATTCATAGCCTTCGCCGGGCCCGCCCACGCGCGCAACAGATTGCCGTCGGCGTCGAACTCGAGCACCGGCGGCGCCGGAACGCAGCATTTCGAGCGCGGCGGATTGAGCGTTGCGCCTTTCTCGTCATCGGTCAGCGAGCGCGGGCGATGGATCACCCAGACATGGCCCTGCCAGTCGACGGTGATGCCGCCGACCTGCCCGAGGATCCAGTTGTTCGGCAACGGCTTCGGCCAGGCCGCATCGACCGCGAAGGCCGGAATGTCGCCGGCATGCGATGGCGCCGACAGGCAGAAGCAGGCGATACAGCTTAAGATGAATCCGAAAAGGGTGCGCGCGCGATTGAGCCTCGCCGTCATGATTGCCTCCCTGATTTTTTCTTGGCGGTTTGCCCGCTCAGGTAGCAGTCAATCGCGCCGAGGAGGTTTAGTCAATCGCCCGTCATTGCGAGGAGCGTAGCGACGAAGCAATCCATTTCGCCACTTGCGGAGACGTGGATTGCTTCGCTTCGCTCGCAATGACGGAGAAAATCACGCCGGCGGATGAAAGCTCATCAGCTTGCGCGAGGGGTAGTCGTAGAACTTGCCGGTCTCGTTCCAGTCCGGCATGCACATCGGCAGGATGAATTCCGCCGCTTGCTCGGGCGTATCGAGATCCATCGGGTCTTCGCCCGGAAACACGGCGGCGCGCATGCGGGTGCGGATCGGGCCCGGGCTGAACAGGTTGACGCGCAGCCTCAAGGTCGCGGTCTCGTTGGCCCAGACGCGGACCAGCGTTTCCAGCGCGGCCTTCGACGCCGCATAGGGACCGAGATAGGCGAGCGCCTTGTTGGCCGCGCCTGAGGTGATGAACACCGCGCGTCCGGCATCGGACACTTTCAGGAGCGGCTCCATGCAGCGGATGAGCTGGAAATTTGCGGTCACGTTGACCGCCATCACGTCGTTCCACGATTTCAGATCGATGTGGCCGAGCGGTGAGGAGGGACCGGCGACGCCGGCATTGCCGACGAGGATGTCGAGCTTGCCATGACGCTCATGCAGCGCGGCGCCTAAGCGGGCGATGCCGTCGGAATCGGTGAGGCTGAGCGGCACCAGCGTGGCGCTGCCGCCGCTTTGCCGGATCTCGTCGTCGAGCTCCTCGAGCCCGCCTTGGGTCCGCGCCACCGCCACGATATGCGCGCCGGCTTTCGCCAGCGCCAGCGCAGTGGCATAGCCGATGCCGCGCGAGGCGCCGGTGACGAGGGCGATGCGGGAGGCGAGGGGAAGGGGCATTTACGGATTAACTCTTCGTGGTCGTCCCGGCCAAGGGCGCAACTGGCGCTCCGGGGCCGGGACCCATACTCCGCGGCGGTCATGATACGCGACGGCGGTTGTGTCCAATGGCTTCCGAAAAACAGAGCCGGTGGTTATGGGTCCCGGCCCCGGAGCGCAAGTTGCGCCCTAGGCCGGGACGACAATTCAGCTCGCCTCTGCCAGCAGCGAGAGCTGGCGCGGTTGCGGCTCGGTTTCGCTGTGGTCGGTGAGGTGGGTGGGGTAGGCGCCCGTGAAACAATGGTCGGCGAACTTCGGGTTGGCCGGATCGCGGCCGCCGGGATAGCCCATTGCGCGATACATGCCGTCGATCGACAGGAAGGCCAGCGAGTCCGCGCCGATGATCTCGCGCATCTCCTCCAGCGTGTGCGTCGCCGCCAGCAGGCCGCCGCGGTCAGGCAGGTCGATGCCGTAATAGTCGGGATAGAGGATCGGCGGGGAAGCGAGGCGGAAGTGCACTTCAAGGGCGCCGGCGTCGCGCATCATGCGCACGATCTTCTTCGAGGTGGTGCCGCGCACCAGCGAGTCGTCGATCAGGAGGATGCGCTTGCCCTCGATCGCGGCGCGGTTGGCCGAATGCTTCATGCGCACGCCGAGCTCGCGCACGCTCTGGGTCGGCTGAATGAAGGTGCGGCCGACATAGTGGTTGCGGATGATGCCAAGCTCGAACGGCACGCCGGAATACTGGCTGTAGCCGACCGCGGCGGGTACGCCGGAGTCTGGCACCGGCACGACGACGTCGATATCCGGATGGTTCTCGCGCGCAAGCTGCGCGCCGAATGCCTTGCGGACCTCATAGACCGAACGGCCGCCGACGATGGAGTCGGGCCGTGAGAAATAGATGTATTCGAAGATGCAGGGCCGCGCCGGTTTTGGCGGGAACGGCTTGTGCGTGTGCGCGCCTTCCTCATCGAACACGATGATCTCGCCGGGCTCGATGTCGCGGACATATTTGGCGCCGATCATATCGAGCGCGCAGGTCTCCGAGGTCAGGATCGGCCGGCCGTCGAGATCGCCGAGCACGAGAGGCCTGATGCCGAGCGGGTCGCGCGCGCCGACCAGCTTCTTGTTGGTCAGGGCGACCAGCGAATAGGCGCCCTCGATCGCGCGCAGCGCCTCGATGAAGCGATCGACGAAATGGCCACGCTTGGACTGCGCCACCAGGTGCAGGATCACCTCGGTGTCGGTGGTCGACTGCATCATGGCGCCGTTCTTGACGAGCTCGCGGCGCAGCGACAGCCCGTTGGTGAGGTTGCCGTTATGGCCGACCGCAAAACCGCCGGCGTTGAGCTCGGCGAACAGCGGCTGCACGTTGCGCAGGATGGTGGCGCCGGTGGTGGAATAGCGGACGTGGCCGACCGCGGTCGAGCCGGGCAGGCGCTCGATCACTTCGCGGCGGGAGAAGGTGTCGCCGACCAGGCCGAGCCGGCGCTCGGAGTGGAAGCGGCTGCCGTCGAAGGTGACGATGCCGCAAGCTTCCTGGCCGCGATGCTGGAGGGCGTGCAATCCGAGCGCCGTGATGGCGGCGGCTTCCGGGTGGCCGAAAATGCCGAACACGCCACACTCTTCGCGTAGCGTGTCGCCTTCGAGATCATCCTGCAATTCGATGGGCCCGGAAGAATACGGGTCAAGCTGCTCGGCGTGATCGGAAGGGGCTTGCATCGCGTTCATCGCCTTTCTTTGCGGCCTGTGCTGAGTTTAGCCCAACAGGCCTAAGTCAAGGTTTAACGGCCCGCAGGTTTCTCGATCAGCTTTTTAAGGCTGTCGCGGGCAGGTTTACTATAGCCATCGCCGGACGCCGGCGCGGTGGGTTCGGCGTCAGTCTGATCGTCTTCCGGTTTGTTTTTCTTGAACCGCTTTAAGATGGTGTTCTCGGGGTCATCAGGCAAGAGCGACATCAGCCAATCCCCGGTTCCTTGCAGCACCACGCGGGATTTTGCGCCCGTCACCCAGTCCGGCCGCTGCTTGTCAGGAACCAGCCAGCTAAAGAACAGGAAGGCGACGACCACGATCAGGAGCCCGCGCGCCAGCCCGAACAGGAAGCCGAGCGTACGGTCGAGCGCACCGATGCGCGAATCCAGGATCATGTCGGAAATCCGCACCGTGATGATGGACACCACGATCAGGGTACCGATGAAAGTGCCGGCGACCACCACGACGGCGGCGACCGTGTCGTTGTTGAAGTAAGTTTTGGCAGTCGGCAAAAGCTTCGAGAAAGCATAGAGCGTGACCAGCGCCGCCGCGCCCCAGGCCGCGATCGACAGGATCTCGCGCATGAAGCCGCGCACCATCGCAAGCAGGCCCGAGATCAGCATCACTGCGAGCAGGACGAGATCGAGGATCGTTATCGGCATCGGGTGGTCAGGTCCGCTCGTTCTTCTTATGGGTCTGCAGGGCACGGCCGCCCGCGAATCGGCGTTTCGGTTCCGTCCTAGCTGAGGGGCTTATAGCGTCCCCGGCAAGGCCGGAAAGCGCCTGTCCCACGCGGCGCGATGTATAGCGGCGAGGGCCGCCAAGGTCACCCCGCTTTAGCCCTTCTCGCGACGGAATCGGGCCGGTGTGGCATTTTTCTCAACGGGTTCAGCGTCCCGTTGGGCCTGGTGGTTGCCCCTAGGGGTGCCACGGGCGGCGATCTCGGCGACCAGGGTGGTCAGTCCGCCGACCGAGTTCAGGGTAAGCCCGGCATCGCCGGCGTCGCCGCGGGCCGATTCGGGCAGCACGGCGCGGCCAAACCCGAGTTTCGCCGCCTCCTTCAGCCTGGCCGAGGTCTGCGCCACGGGCCGGACCGCGCCGGACAGCGAAATCTCGCCGAAATAGACCGCATCCGTCGGCAGGGGGGCGTTCACCAGCGAGGACACCAGCGCCGCGGCGGCGGCAAGGTCGGCGGCGGGTTCCTGGATGCGCAGGCCGCCGGCGACGTTCAGGTAGACGTCATGGCCGGAGAGTTTTACGCCGCAATGGGCCTCCAGCACCGCCAGCACCATCGATAGCCGGCTCGGGTCCCAGCCGACCACCGCACGCCGCGGCGTGCCGAGCGTGGTCGGCGCGACCAGCGCCTGCAGTTCCACCAGCACCGGGCGCGTGCCCTCGATCCCGGCAAACACGGCGGTGCCGGGGCTGCCGAGGTCGCGCTCGGAAAGGAACAATTCGGAGGGGTTCGAGACCTCACGCAGGCCGAGCCCGGTCATCTCGAACACCCCGATCTCGTCGGTCGGGCCGAAGCGGTTCTTGACCGCGCGCAGGATGCGGAACTGCTGCGAGCCTTCGCCCTCGAACGACAGCACCGCGTCGACCATGTGCTCGACCACGCGGGGGCCGGCGATCTGGCCATCCTTGGTGACGTGCCCGACCAGGATGATGGTCGCACCGGTCTTCTTGGCGAAACGAATCAGCGCCTGCGCCGAGGCGCGGACCTGGGTCACCGTGCCGGGCGCGGATTCGACCGTGTCGGTCCACATGGTCTGGATCGAATCGATCACGATCAGGCGCGGCACGGTGCCCTCGGATAGGGTCGAGACGATATCCTCGACCGAGGTTTCGGAAGCGAGCTGCACCGGTGCATTCGCAAGCCCGAGCCGCTCGGCGCGCAACCGCACCTGCGCCACCGCCTCTTCGCCCGAGATGTAGACCGCGCGGTGCCCGGCGCGCGCCATCATGCTGGTCGCCTGCGTCAGCAGCGTCGACTTGCCGATGCCGGGATCGCCGCCGACCAGGAGCACCGACCCGCGCACGAAGCCGCCGCCGGTGACGCGGTCGAGCTCGGTCATCCCGGAGGAGAGGCGGGGAGCGTCGTGGCTCTTGCCGGAAAGCGACTCCAGCGCAAACGTCCGCCCCTTGCGCTTCGAGCGGATCGACACCGGCACATTGCCGGTCGAGTCCTCCTCCGCCAACGTATTCCACTCACCGCAGGCGTCGCACTTGCCCTGCCAGCGATTATACGCCGCGCCGCAATTCTGGCAGATGAAGGAGAGGGTGGATTTGGCCATGAAAAACCCTACCGCCCATTCCACATTTGGGTGCGCTCACAGGTGGCGAAGAACGAGATCAGGGATACGCGGCAGAACCAACCGCAGGCGGTAACCCAAGCGTCCGCAACAATTCAAAAGCCCTTTGGGCACGGTCGTTGCCGGTCTTGGCCCCCTTGCGCCGAACCAGTTCGGTCTTCCAATCAGAAATGCCTTCCACTACCGCCAACCAATGAATGGTGGCAGCAAGCTCAAGCACGGTGGACGAGTGCCGCTGCATTTCAGCAAGCGCTGTGCGGATGCGCCCGATTGGCATATGGGCGTCCGCCTTATCGCCATCGCCCTCTGCTTCCGCGGAGTAGGCGACGTAAGGCACGCCATCGCTCAGGCGACGGCGCTGGCTTGCGTGTAGGTGACCGAACACGATGTCGTCTTCGATCTTCTCGGCCAAATCCTCCGAATAGGGGCCGTAATGATAATATTCGTACGAGAAGCCGCTATCGAGGCCCATCCGGTCAAGCAGATACACGACTTTCTGGAGACGGATTTTCCCGACGATCTCTCCCCCGGCAGCCATCACGAGGCTTGGAACATCAGCCGTCATTTGAGCCTCCCTCTGACCGAATCAATGACAGATTGCGCCATTCTGGAGCTTGCTTCATCAAGAAAGTAGTAGCGCTCGAAGGCTCGCTGACGATCGGAGCCGGCTACCGTAGCGTCTTTGAAGTCGGTAATTTCTTTGAGCTTGTGGTCTGACATCCGGATCATGAGCCGTTTCTGGGCGCGCCCGTCGTCAGCTCCGATCTCACCGTATATCGACAGTTTGGCGGAGTCCCGGAATACATCTTCCCCGAGTTGCGATTTGAAGCGGGCGTCGAGCGCGTGTTTCAGACGGCGCTGTTCTTCCGCATCCTCCGGAAAGGCGTGCTGAACGTCGAGGCAGATAGGGCGTTCTCGATTGAGTATCCGCCCGGCAATTCGCTTGATTATCCCGTCACCATTTGTCGCGACGGTATGTAAGGCGCCCCACACCACCGTGTCGTCCAAGGCGCCATAGTTGGCGATGCCGTCGCCTCCCGGAGAAAAGAAGAGAACCAAGGGATGATCGTCGGGCAGGCCGGCGACCCTGCCGTTGGCATCTATCTCGCGTGCGGTGAATCGAAAGAAAGCCGATACCATCTGCTCGATCCCGCGCGTCGTCTTGTGCAGATATACGTTCGTGTAGAGGCGATACCGCGCCAACAGGAAATCTTCGGCAGCGTCGCGCGCTTTGTGCTCGAGGCAGAAGCTGTGCTGATAAATCGGATCTGCGTCGTCGGACTCGGCCGGCGCGAAGTCGATTTCGGCAACGCGCACATTGTCCATCAGCCAGTCCAGGTCGATGGCGCCGGCGCCAGTCATGTAACGGTCGCGGAGCAGATAATCCAAACGATCGGCGTCAAACGAACTCGACACGACCGCATGATACATGTCCGTCGGGGTTTCGGCGGCGACCAGGTCCGCGACATCCTCCGGCTTCACGCCGGACGCTGCGATTATCTCCGATATCCTGCCGCTGCCATCGCGGATCATGTCCGCAGTGAAAGCCTCATGACTTCGAATCTTTGGCTTCGGCGCGGCGTCTGTGGATCGTTCCGCGGCCAGTGCTTTTCGTGCTTCCTCGAAGGCGTGGCTAAAGGGGCCATGGCCGATGTCGTGAAGCAAGGCAGCAAACAGTGCGACCTTGGCACGCGTCTCGTTGAATTCGCCTTCGACGCGCTTGAGCTCGATCTCGCGTTTCAGGATTCCGACGAGGCGTCGCGCATTGTGGTACACGCCGATCGAATGCGAAAAGCGCGTGTGGCTCGCGGAAGGGAACACATACTCGGACACGCCGAGTTGCTTGACGCGCCGAAGACGCTGCACTTCGGGCGTATTGAGCAACTTCCAAACGCTCTCGTCGACCAAGCCATCGTCATTAAAGACAATGAGGCCATGAATAGGGTCTCGGACGCGCTGAGGCTTCATAAGAACAAAAGTAGAACATTCTCCGCCGTACGTCTACCCAAAGATGGAACCGCCCCGAAACCCGTTGCGCGTCATATGGTTAGGGCGTGACGAGCAGTCTGGTTCAGCGGATAGCGGGACAATGATGTCTAGTGAGTTACCGCGGGCCACAGCAGCGACGCTCCGGCCACAAGCATGATGCCGTCCATCACGAGGCGGAAGACGTCAGGTTCAAGCCGCAGCACGAAGCGCTTCGCAATGAAGGCGCCCGCCATCAGCGACGAGCCCGCGATCAGGCCTTTGAGAGCGACGTCAGGCGTCAGCGCGCCGAAACGTTCAAACGTCACCGACTTGCTCACATAGAGGCCGAGCGAGCTTGCGGCCTCGGTGGCGAGGAACGCGCCCTTGGTGAGGCCATAGAACAGGAACAGCGGCACGCTCAAAGGTCCGGTCGAGACCACGATGCCCGTGAGATAGCCGATGATGGCGCCGCCTACAGCGAGATGCCACAACCGCGCCTGCAGTTGATGCCGCGCCAGCCAGTGCCGCGCCGGCACCATCGCGATCAGGAACAGGCCGATTGCGATGTCGACCACGCGAGACGGCAGCGCCAGCAGCGTGCGTGCACCGAGCGCCGCGGCCGGGATGCCGGTGATGGAGTAGGCGGCGCAGGCCCGCCAATCGACCTCGCGCCACCAGGCCAGGATGCGCGAAAGGTTCGCCATCACCGCGGCCACCGCCATGATCGGCACCGCTTGCTTTGGTCCGAACTGATAGATCAGCACCGGCATCAGCATGATCGACGATCCCGTGCCAACGATGCCCGAAAGCGTTCCGGCAATCAGGCCGACGATGAGGACGAAGAGGTAACCCACGAGATAGTGTCCGCGACTCGTTCAGGGGGAAGAGAGCCTAGCAAGTTTCGGGAGGTCGCGTCCTAACACTCGCTGTCATTCCGGGGCGCGCCCCTTGGCGCGAGCCCGGAATCCATCAGACCACCGGCACAGGTGGAAAAATGGATTCCGGGCTCGCCGCTTCGCGACGCCCCGGAATGACGGAGGAGAAAAATTTGCTAGTGATTCCAACGTGATTTGCTTCGTCCAGTTGGCTTGAAAAAAATAAACCGCTTAACCCGTCGGGCAAATCAGCACTATTAATCCGCGCGTCTCACGGTAGATGAGGGGCGGCTCGCGAGGTGCCGTCGCGAACTTGGTTGGAATTTGTCCGTCGCGAGTCTCCGGTGAACGGATGATATCTGCTCAGGCGGCAAGATCAACCGGCTGAGCAATGGGCTTGCTGGCGAGGGTCTGCCAGCCGTCGA